>NZ_RZTA01000139.1:0-14184 GCF_004023115.1 Mesorhizobium sp. M6A.T.Cr.TU.017.01.1.1 | reverse complement strand
CCTCATAGGCGACGCCGAGCGCCTGCCGGTAGGCAAACGCAAGGGCTGCCACACCAAGAGCCAGGCCGAGATCAACGCGCTGCTGATCGAGCTCGGCCGCGACGGCAAGCGCGTCGTGCGGCTGAAGTCCGGTGATCCGCTGGTGTTCGGGCGGGCGGGCGAGGAAATGGCAGCGCTGCGCGATGCCGGCGTCGCCTATGAGGTGGTTCCGGGCGTCACCGCGGCCTTCGCCGCCGCCGCTGATTTCGAGTTGCCGCTGACGCTGCGCGGCGTGTCGTCATCGATGGTGTTCACCACCGGCCACGACCTCAAGGGAAATTCGTTGCCCGACTGGGCAAAGCTCGCCATTTCCGGCGCCACCGTCGCCGTCTATATGGGCCGCTCGGTCGCGGCCGAGGTTGCCGGCCGGCTGATCGAGGCGGGCCTGTCGCCGGACACGGCGGTCGCCGTGGTCGAGAATGCCAGCCTTGCCAACCGCCGCCGTTTCCACGGCACGCTCGCCGACCTACCGTCGCTGGAGGTCCGCGCCGACCTTACCGGCCCGGTCATGACGATCATTGGCGATGCGGTCGCCGGCGCCAACTTTGAACGTTCCGAGCCGCTCGCGGCACACAGGCATGAAGGCGCGGCCCAAACGGCCGCCGAAGGAGCTGAACGATGAAAGTTCTGACCGCAAACCGCCTCGCCGATGGCGAAGCCGTCTGGCACGCCAATGGCGGCTGGGCCGAGACCATCGACCATGCCGACGTCGCCCATGACAAGGGGGCTGAAGACCGGCTGGAGGCGATCGGCGCCACGGCCTATGCCAACAACGAAGTGGTCGACGTCAATCTGATCGACGTGACCGTCGCCAATGGCGTGGTCGAGCCGGTCCGGCTGCGTGAAAAGATCCGCGCCGCCGGCCCGACCAACCGCAACGACCTGGGCAAGCAGGCGCGCCCGGAAGCCGCTCGGGCGGCGTAAACGACCACATTGATGAAACGGGCGGACGCGCCCGGAAAGACCAGACATGTACCGTTACGATGAGTTCGATCACGATTTCGTCCAGGCCCGCGTCGCCGAGTTCAGCGACCAGGTCGCGCGGCGGCTTGCCGGTGAGATCACCGAGGATCAGTTCCGGCCGCTGAGGTTGATGAATGGCGTTTACCTGCAATTGCACGCCTACATGCTGCGCATCGCGGTGCCTTACGGCACGCTGAACAGCAAGCAGCTGCGCATGCTCGGCCATATCGCCCGCAAATACGACAAGGGCTACGGCCATTTCACGACGCGCCAGAACATCCAGTTCAACTGGCCGGCGCTGTCGGATATTCCGGCGATCCTGGCCGATCTGGCGAGCGTCGAGATGCACGCCATCCAGACCAGTGGCAATTGCATCCGCAACGTCACCGCCGACCATTTCGCCGGCGCCGCCGCCGACGAAGTCGCCGATCCGCGCCCCTATGCGGAAATCCTGCGCCAATGGTCGTCGGTTCATCCGGAGTTCTCGTTCCTGCCGAGAAAATTCAAGATCGCGGTGACCGGCGCCGAGCGCGACCGCGCCGCCATCCAGACGCATGACATCGGCCTGCATTTGAAGAAGAACGCGGCCGGCGAACTCGGTTTCGCCGTCTATGTCGGCGGTGGCCAGGGCCGCACGCCGATGATCGCCAAGAAAATCCGCGACTTCCTGCCCGAGGCCGACCTTCTGTCCTACTGCACAGCGATCCTGCGCGTTTACAACCTCTACGGCCGCCGCGATAACAAATACAAGGCGCGCATCAAGATCCTCGTCCACGAAACCGGGGTCGAGGAGATCACCCGCCAGGTCGAGGCCGAATGGCAGGAGCTGAAGGATGCGGACCTGAAGCTGCCGGAAGCCGACATTCGCGCCATCGATGCCTATTTCGCGCCGCCGGCGCTGACGGACCGGCCGGAAGGCGACGAGGCGGTCAAGCTTGCCCGCCTCGATTCCAAGAGCTTTTCGGAATGGCTCGACCAGAACGTGGTGACCCACCGCCATCCCGATTATGCCGCCGTCACCATCTCGCTCAAGGGCATCGGCGAAGCGCCGGGCGATGCCTCCGACAGCCAGATGGAAGCGATCGCCGACCTTGCCGAAAAGTACGCCTTCGACGAGCTGCGCGTCAGCCACGAGCAGAATCTGATCCTGCCGCATGTTGCGCGCGCCGACCTCAAGGCGGTCTATGACGCTCTGGTTGACATCGGACTGGCGACGGCCAATTCAAACCTGATCACCGACATCATCTCCTGCCCTGGCCTCGATTATTGCGCGTTGGCCACGGCGCGCTCCATTCCGGTGGCACAGGAAATCTCGCTTCGTTTCGCTTCGCTTGATCGGCAGCGCGAGATCGGTGAATTGAAGCTGAAGATTTCCGGCTGCATCAACGCCTGCGGCCATCACCATGTCGGCCATATCGGCATCCTCGGCGTCGAGAAGAAGGGCGCCGAGCTCTATCAGGTCACGCTCGGCGGCTCGGCCGACGAGAACACATCGGTCGGCGAGATCATCGGCCGAGGCTTCTCGTCGGCAGAGATCACCGACGCCATCGAGCAGATCGTCGAGACCTATCTCGGCCTCCGGCTCGACAGAAACGAAAAATTCCTCGACGCCTACCGCCGTGTCGGTCCCGCGCCGTTCAAGGAGGCGCTCTATGCTGGCGAAGCCAAGGCCGCTTGATCGTATCGTCGACGTAGAGGCCGGCATCGCTGCCGAAGCGGCGGGGCTCGATGCGCTCTATGGTCATCTGAAGCCGCTGGAGATCATCGAGCGGTCGGCCCAGGAATTCTTTTACGGTGAAATCGCCGCGGTTTCCTCCTTCGGCGCCGATTCAGCCGTGCTGCTGCACATGATCGCCAAGATCGACCGGACGCTGCCGATCATCTTCCTCGACACCGGCAAGCACTTCGAGGAGACGCTCGGCTATCGCGACGCGCTCGTTGCCGATTTCGGGCTGACCGATATAAGGGTGATCACGCCCGAAGAAGCGGCGCTCGAACGGATCGATCCGACCGGTAATCTGAACGAGACCGACACCGACGCCTGCTGCGATGTCCGCAAGGTCGAGCCGCTGGCGCGCGGCGTTGAGCCGTTCCGCGCCTGGTTCACCGGCCGCAAGCGTTTTCAGGCGACGACGCGGGCGGCGCTTCCGGTGTTCGAGGCGGTCGGCTCGCGCATCCGCATCAATCCGCTGGCGCATTGGACGACCGCTGACCAGGCCAACTACATGCGCGCCCATGCGCTGCGCGAAAACCCGCTGGTCGCCTATGGCTATCTCTCGATCGGCTGCTTCCCGTGCACGCAGCCGGTGCAGCCGGGTGAGGACGCGCGCAGCGGCCGCTGGGCAGGGCATGCCAAGACCGAGTGCGGCATCCATCTGTCGGGGCTGGAGAAGTCACTGACCGACGCGTCGCTTTAGGGTATGTTGATATTCAGGTGAGGTCGGCCTGCGAATGGCGGCTTCCTGCGCTTCCGGTGCTCACGTACCCAAAGTACGCTCCGCTCCGGTTCTCGGAAGCCACCATTCTCGGCTCGGCCTGACCTGAATCTCAACACACCCTCGGGCGTTTTGAACTTTAGAATTTTGTGGACTTGGGAATTTCTCGATGAGTGAATCGATAGCGGAAAACGCCACCCGCCTCTGGACCCCGACAGGTTTTAGCGAGGACGAGTGGAGCCATGCCGAGAGCGCCGACGCACTGTCCGGCAATGGCCGCTTCATCCTGCCGCTGCAGGTGTTTCTCGACCTCGACCCGGTGGTGCGCCGGTCGGCGAAGGAGCGCATCGGTGTCCTGCTTCAGCCCGGCGACCAGCTCGAAAAGATCGCCGACCTGCTCGACCAGACATCGCTGGTGGCGTTGGCCTTCCCGGCTTTCAGTGACGGCCGGTCTTTCTCCAAGGGCGAATTGCTGCGCAGCCGCCACCGTTTCGAGGGCGCGGTCCGCGCCACCGGGCAGGTTCTGGTCGATCAGCTACCGCATATGCTGCGCCTCGGCTTCGATGAGTTCGAGGTGTCGCATCCGGTGCTCTTGAAAAGGCTCGAGGCCGGCCGCACTGGCGGCCTGCCTCTGCACTATCAGCCGACCGAGAAGCCGGAGGCCAAAGGCCCCAAATATTCCTGGCGGCGCGTGCGCGCCGACTGATCGCCTGCGCCGGCCACGGCGAGATCCTGATGCGCGACGAACGCAAAGCGGCTTGAGTCGGCTCTTGGAAAACCGCCGCACTTAGAGCGGTTCAGCTTTTGATAGAATCGCCGAACCGCTCTAAGTATTTATTTTTACGCAATTCCGGACGGAAAACCGCTACGCACTTTTCCTGGAATTGCTCTAGGTGCGGCTGCGCGTTTTATGCAGTCATCCGCGCTTCGCGAAACGACACCAGCTTGCTGCGGCTCTCATCCCACAGTGCGAGCTTGACGCAGCGCAGGCTGTCGAGAAGCGTGACGCGGCCGATTTCGCGCAGTTCCGGATAGTCCCTTAGGACCTCCTGGAGCCGGTAGCACGGCACCTTGGCGGAGAGGTGATGCACGTGATGGACGCCGATATTGCCGGTGAACCAGTTCAGCACCGGCGGCAGGTCATAGTAGGACGAGCCGTGCAGCGCCGCATGCTGGAATTCCCATTCGGAATCCTTCGCCCACTCGGTCTCTTCGAACTGGTGCTGGACGTAGAACAGCCAGATGCCGGCGGAACCGGCGAGGACGACGATGGGCAAATGGACAACCAGGAACGCTTCGAGGCCGACGAACCAAATGAGGGCAGCGGCGGCAACCGCGATGGCCACATTGGTGGCCATTGAGGAAACCCAGGGCGTGAGGCCGCCTCGCATCATGCCGACCGGCAGTCGCTGCTCAAAGATGAAAAGCCAAATCGGGCCGAGGCCGAACATGACCAGCGGATGGCGATAGAGACGATAGGCAAGGCGGCCCCGCCAGGACATTTGCCGGTATTCGGCAACAGTCAGCGTCCTGATGTCGCCCGTGCCGCGCTCATCGAGATTGCCGGCGCTGGCGTGATGGGTTGCGTGGGCGCGTCGCCAGCAATCGTAGGGGGTCAAGGTCAGGATGCCCAGCCCGCGGCCGATCCAGTCGTCGGCAGTGCGGTTGGCGAAGAAGGAGCCGTGGCCGCAATCATGCTGGATCATGAAGATCCGCACCAGAAAGCCGGCGGCGGGTAGGATGAGGATCAGACCCCACCAATGACCATGGGCATAGGCAGCCGTGGACAGGGCCCACAGCGTGGCAAAGGGGATAAGTGTGATGGCAAGTTCGACGGCGCTGCGCCGCCTGTCAGGCGTCTTGTAGCGCGCCAGGATCTTCAACCAGGCACGTTTGCTGTTCGCCACAGCTTCGGGGGAAATCATGTTCATCAGGAAGCATAGACGGACCATACCGTCGCCGCAAGGCAGGGATCACGCCAAGTTACTGCGCGTAATTGTCGCGCGACGCGCAAGAGGCTGCATGTGGAAGGGCATGCTTGGTTCCGACGGCACGCGACGACAGGCGAATGTGCTCGTCTACCGCCGGCGGCCACCGGCGGCTACGCTGCTCTCGATACCGTCCAGGCGGTCGAGCAATTCCTTGAAACGATCGGGAATATCGTTCTCCATCCGAAACGCCGGCAACGCACGCAGAAAGCCCATCGTTGCCTCGGTGCCGAACTGGCGCCTGATGCCGGCCGCGAGCCTTTCACGTCTTTCATCATTATTGCGGTCGCCATTCTTGTTGCGGTCGCCGTTGTTGCGGGTCGTCATCTCAAAATCCTGTGTCGGCTTCGAAACTCTTCCAGCAGACGAATGGTTCCCCCATCGCAGCATCTTGGCAAGCAAAGCTAGCGGTTACAGTAAAATTTGAATTAATATCGAAAGGTCTTCATGATGCGTCGTCAAAGCGCGAGCGGCCTCTCCAGTATCGCTTGCCCCTTGATTTTTGGCCGCCAAACCTCGATATCGGGCACAAAATCCACATCATTCGAAATGACGGGAAACGGCGATGAGCGACCAGGCAAAAGACGAACGCGCGCCCGATGAAGCCGAGACGGTCGGGGCTGCCACCGAACACACGGAAGGCAGCGTCGACGGCGACTACGAAGCGCTTGTGCGGCTGTTGAAGGAAAACGACGAGTTGAAGGACCGCGCGCTCCGCGTCGCGGCCGAGATGGAGAATCTGCGCCGCCGTACCGCCCGCGACGTGCACGACGCGCGTGCCTATGCCGTTGCCAATTTCGCCCGTGACATGCTGTCGGTATCGGACAATCTGCGCCGCGCGCTGGACGCGATCCCAGCTGAGACCAAGGCGTCGGGCGATGCCGGCTTCAAGGCGCTGATCGAGGGCGTCGAGCTCACCGAGCGCGCCATGCTGTCGGCGCTGGAGCGGCACGGCGTGAAGAAGCTCGAGCCGGAAGGCGAGAAATTCGACCCGAATTTCCACCAGGCGATGTTCGAGGTGCCCAATCCAGAGGTGCCGGCCAACACGGTGGTCCAAGTCGTGCAGCCAGGCTATTCGATCGGTGAGCGGGTGCTGCGGCCGGCCATGGTCGGCGTTGCCAAGGGCGGCCCCAAGCATGTGGCTGGTGAAGCGCCGGTCGAGCCAGGGCCGGTGAATGAGCAGGCTGAGAAGGATGCTTAAATTAGACTAGGGGAGTAGGGGAATAGGGCAGTACGGGAGTAGGGAATAACGCTACGCACGGCAAAGTAGAGCAATTGCCTACTCCGGCCGTTGCCTTCTCTCCCCCTACTCCCCTACTGCCTTATTCTCCTACTGCCCTACTCAGGCCGCGAAGCGCTGGGCTTCCCCGCCATAATAGCTGACGTAGCGGGCGCCGATCTCCTTGACCGGCATCACCACGAACACGTCGACCGTCGAGAATTCGCGGTCGATGACGCAGCCGTCGCCGATGCGCGCTCCGACGCGCAGATAGCCCTTGACCAGCGGTGGCATAGCCGCGATCGCGGCCTTGGCGTTGACCGCCTCGATCGGCATTAAATCCATGGAACAGTAGCGGCCGGCGACCGCGCGCACGTCCCAGGCCGAGTTCGTCCGGCAATGATTGGCGAGATAGGTCAGCGCTTCGGCGTGCGCCGCCGGCACGGTGCCTTGGAAAGAGGCGCAACCGGTCATCACGCCGATGCCGTAATGGTTGATATAGGCCCAAATGCCTTGCCAGAGCGCCTCGATGGTGCGCTTCGAGCGGTATTCCGGCAAGACGCAGGAGCGACCGAGCTCGAGGAAACGCTGGCCGGGGTGACGGGCGATAAGATTGGTCAGCTCGAATTCGCCCTCGGAATAGAAGCCGCCGGCCGCTGCCGCGATTTCCTGCCGCAGCAGGCGGTACGTGCCGACAATGCGGCGGTGCTCGGGACCCGACAGCGAGGTGTCGAAGACGAGCAAATGATCACAAAGCGGATCGAAATGATCAGCATCGCGGCGGTCCTGCGCCTGGAACAGGTTCTTCCTGGCGCCAAGCTCGTCGTAGAAAACCCGGTAGCGCACTTCCTGCGCGGCAGCGATCTCGGCCTCGTTGCGGGCGAGCCGCACTTCGAGGTTGCCTATGCGGCCGAGCGCTTCGCCTTTTATGACGGCATCGACGTTCCGCCCGGTGAGCAAAGCACCGCTGGCGTTCGGCCGAGCGTCACATTCCGGCATAACTGTATGCACGAGTGATTCTCCTTCGAGCCATCCCTCTTGGCACGGGGATACGGTGTAGGTGCAACAGGATTGTGACAGTACCGTGATACGGCGTTGCCGGCAATACTTCGTCGGCTGGGTAATCCTTCAACCGGCTATGTTACGCCGGGAAACTTGGTAGGACAGCTCGGCGGATCACGCCGCCACCTGGCCTTCGACCGCATGGACAAGCGCGTCGGGGTCGAGCGGCTTGGTGACGAAGCCGCTGGCGCCATGGGCAAGCACGGCGTGGCGGGTCTTTTCCTGACTATCCGCCGACAGCACCATGATCGGAACCGGCGGCACGGCGGTTTCCTCCTCGTGGCGGCGGATTGCGGCGATGGCGTCCAGCCCGTCCATGACAGGCATGTGCAGGTCCATCAGCACCACGTCGAAGCGGTGCTTGTGGCCGGTGCCAGTGACGGCCTCGACGGCGGCCTTGCCGTTGCCGACCACTTTCACGCGGTGCCCGGCCTTCAGCAGCGTGGCCCGGGCAAGCATGGCGTTGATGTCGTTGTCCTCGGCGATCAGCACGGACAGGCCCTGCCGGCGGCCGGCGATGGCGCGGACGGATGGCGCGCCGCGCTTTTCCGCCTGTGGCTGGGTGAGGGCGGGTACGCTGCTGGTCAAAAGCACGCGCAGCAACGTCTCGCCACGCACCGGCCTTGCCAGGAAGGTGGAGTAGCCGCTGGCGCGGAACTCGCCCAACATGCCGCGATCGGTCGGTGCGATCAGCGTGATCGCCTCGCAATCGGCAAAGCCGCTCTGGCGAAGGCGCTTGAGCAACCTGCCGTCGCTGTCCTCCATGGCCGCGTCGACCAGAAGCACGTCGCAGCCTTCGGCGAAGGGTTCTGCCTGGGCGGCGGTCGCGGCCAGATCGACCATGCCGCCATTGGCGCGGATGGTGCGAGCGATGGCGTCGGCCTCGATGGCGTTCTTCGACAGGATCACGGCGCGCCGGCCAGACAGCGCATTCTGGCGCATCTGCGGTGCTTCGATGGCCGATATTACGGGGATTTCGAAAACGAATTCGGAACCTTGGCCGAGCCGGCTCGACACCGAAATCGTGCCGCCCATGGCGGTCACCAGGCGCTTGGAGATGGCAAGACCGAGACCGGCGCCACCATGCGCGCGGGTTGACGAGCCATCGACCTGTTCGAATTCCTCGAAAATGCGCTCCAGGTCGTCCTCGCTGAGGCCGGGACCGGTGTCGGTGACGCTGAAGCGTATGCGATCGGTGGTTTCGGTGCGGGCACGGGCGACGGTCACCAGCACGCCGCCGCTGTCGGTGAACTTGATGGCATTGCCGATCAGGTTGAGCAGCACCTGCCTGACTCTTCCCGGATCGGCTGATATCATTTGCGGCACGTCGGGCTCGACATGGCAGCCAACGCCGATATTCTTGGCGAAGGCGCGCGCCGCTAGGAGCTCGATGATGTTGTCGGCGATCTCGCGCACGGACATTGGCTGCGGTTCGGGATCGAAGCGGCCAGCCTCGATCTTGGAATAGTCGAGCAGATCCTCGATCAGCGCCAGCAGCGCGCTGGCCGAGGTCGATACGGCGCCGACATAGGTCCGTTGTTCAGGCGAGAGATTGGTGTCCGCCAGCAGCCTGGCCATGCCCATGATGCCGTTCATCGGCGTGCGGATCTCGTGGCTGACGGTGGCGAGGAAGCGCGATTTGGCCTGGCTCGCATATTCGGCTCGCTCACGGGCGGTGATCAGCGACGATTCTGCGTGCTTGCGGGCGGTAATGTCGCGGGCGATGGCGCGATGCGAGACGGCGCCGCTCTCCTTGTCGCGCACGGACAGTTCGATCCATGAGAACCAGCGCGGGCCGCTCGGCATGTTAATGGCGACGTCGGTGGAACTCAGGCATTCGTGGTCGGAAAAGGCGGCATCGGGAACGATGCCGACGTCGATGCCGAGCTCGGCCAGAGTCCTGCCGGCAAGGTCGCGCTGGTCGCTTCCGACAAGATCGGCGAAAACCTTGTTGGCATAGACGATGTGGCCGTCACGGTCGCGGTGGACGACGAGATCGCCAAGCGCGTCGATCAGCCCGCGAAAGCGTTCCTCGCTCTCCTGCATCTCCCACATGCGGTCGGCCAGGGTCTCGACCTCGGCGCGGCTGCGAGCTGCGGTCTCGCCAAGGAGGGCAACGGCGCGACGATCCGTGCGCCTGGCACGCAAATGCACGGCAAGACCGGCCATGCCAGTCGCCAAAAGCCCGACGGTGATGAAGATCGGCGCTCCGGTCAGATGCGACAGGCCTGCCAGCACGACGATGGCGACGAGCGTCAGGAACGGCAGGCCTTCACGATTGGCAGCGGGCAGTTCGGGCGCTAGTGGCGGCGCTGCAATATGCTGCCGCCTTGGCGCCTCCGGGCCGATCCCATCGACGCTTTCGGCGCTCTCCGTTTCTCTGATGCCGGATTCCGTGACCATGCGAAATCCTTGCCAGACAGAGATTATGGAAAATTGCGGCCGATCGTTCGAATTTTATCGGTCGCGCGGTTTTTGCCTTCCTTCTTGCAAAAACGGCAGACGACGGAACTCACATGTCCACCACCACGCGGCCACGGATCTTGCCGTCGACGATGTCGTGCGCGGCGTCGATGATGCCGTCGAAGCCAATGGTCGTGGACAGGCTGGCGAGTTTCTGGAGGTCGAGGTCCGTGCCGATGCGGCGCCACGCCTCCATGCGGACCGCTTTTGGCGCCATCACCGAATCGATGCCGAGCAGACAAACGCCGCGCAGGATGAACGGGGCGACGCTCGCCGGCAGATCCATGCCGCTGGCCAGGCCGCAGGCGGCGACGGCGCCGCCATAGGAGGTCATCGAAAGGACGTTGGCCAGCGTATGACTGCCGACCGCATCGACGCCGCCGGCCCAGCGTTCCTTGGCGAGCGGCTTTGCCGGCTGGGCAAGCTCGTCGCGCGAAATCACTTCCGCAGCACCCAGGTCGATCAGATAGGGGCTTTCAGCGCTGCGGCCGGTCGAGGCGATGACGTGATAGCCGAGGCTGGACAGGATCGAGACCGCGACCGAGCCGACGCCGCCGGCCGCGCCCGTCACCACCACCGGACCGCGATCGGGCACGATGCCGTGCCGTTCCAGCGCCATGACGCAAAGCATGGCGGTGTAGCCGGCGGTGCCGATCGCCATGGCATCATGCGGGCTCATGCCCTGAGGCAGCGGCACCAGCCAGTCGCCCTTGACACGGGCGCGCTCGGCATAGGCGCCAAAATGCGTTTCGCCGACGCCCCAGCCGTTCAATATGACCTTGTCCCCCTTGCGCCAGTCGGCATGGGAGGACGAGATGACGGTGCCGGCGAAATCGATGCCCGGCACCAGCGGCCAACGGCGGATCACCGGGGCCTTGCCTGATATGGCGAGGCCATCCTTATAGTTCACCGTCGTCGCCTCGACGGCGACGGTGACATCGCCTTCCATCAGGTCGGCTTCGGTGAGGTCGGTCACCGCGACCGACTGTTTCTTCTCGGCGTCGCGCGAAACGAGGATGGCTTTGAAGGTTTCGGGCATGTCTTCTCCTCGGGCTTCTCGAATGGGCACTGTATGGCGGCGGAAGGCCAGGTCAATCGCTTGAGGGCTTGGCCTCGCGCCGCCACCCGATGAGTTCGTCGAAGACGACCAGCACCGCGCCGACCGCGATGAAGGCGTCGGCGAGGTTGAAGATGGCGAAGGACCACACCGGGGTGTGGAACAGGATGTAGTCGATCACGTGACCATAGGTAGCGCGGTCGAACAGATTGCCGAGCGCGCCGCCGACGATCAGCGCAAAGCCGATGCGGGTCAGCACGTGGCCGGGCGGAGTGCGGGCCGCGAGATAGAGCACGAAAGCGACGACGAAAGTGGCGATGACCACCAGGCCGGTGTCGCCGAAGGACGAAAACATCGAGAAGGCAATGCCGGTGTTGTAGGTGCGATACAATGCCAGGAACGGCACAAGATCGACCTTTTCCTGAAAGGCGAGGCTGGTCTCGACCAGGTATTTCACCCATTGGTCGAGCGCTATCGCGGCGGCAACCAGCAGCACGTAGGGGAGCCATGATTTTGCCGTTTGGGATTTCACCATTTGGGATGTCACGGTTTGGCGTCCTCCGAGGCAAGTTTCAGCGCGCCGCGCCGGATCTCGAACAGCATGACGCCGGTGGCTACCGCGAGATTGAGCGAATCGGCGCGGCCGGCCTGTGGAATCCGCAGCAACCTGTCGCAGCTTTCGGCCAGGCGGTCGGGCAGGCCCTGCTGTTCGTTGCCCATCATCAGCAGCACCGGGCCTTTGGAAAAATCGACCGAACGGTAGTCAACGGCACCCTTCAGATGCGTGCCGGCAACGAGGCCAGGAAAGCTTTTTCGCCACGCGAGGAAGGTTTCCGGCGTCGCCTTGGCGACCGGCACCGCGAAGATCGAGCCCATGGTGGCGCGCACGGTTTCGACGGAAAAAGGATCGGTGGTCTCGCCGACCAGGATGATGCCCTTGGCGCCGACGGCATCGACGGTGCGGATGACGGTGCCGAGATTGCCGGGATCGCGCACGCGATCGAGCGCCACCCAGACATCGCTGTCTTGAGCGCGGATGTCTTTCAGCGGCAGGAACTTCTGCGAAAAGACGCCGACCACCATTTGCGGGTTGTCGCGACGGGTGATGGCGACGAGCACTTTTTCCGAAACTTCGAGCACGGTGCCGCCGGCGGCGACCGTGCGCGCCGCGACCGTTTCGACTGCCGCATTGCCGCGTCCGGCCTTGGCGAAGACCAGCGTCCGGATCGCCCAGCCGAGGTCGAGCGCGTCGATGACCAGCTTCAGCCCCTCGGCCATGAAGGCGTTCTGCTGGTCGCGGAATTTCTTCAGCGCCAGCGCTTTGATGTCCTTGACCAGCGGATTGGCGAGGCTGGTGACCTCTTTCACCTGTCCGGGCGCGCCTGCATGCCGCTCGCTCATTGTCAGGCCACCCAGCGCGAGAACAGCGAGGTCGACAGCGCCCGGCCGGCGGATTTCTCGCGGATGATCAGCTCGCCGGATTCGACCGTGCCGCCCATGCCTGCGAAAGTGTCGCGCATCAAGGCATGGATGGCGAAGAAGGAAGCGCGGATCGAATAGGCGGTCAGCACCACAGCAATCGGCTTCGGCGTCAGGATCGAGCGGCAGAGGTCGGTCAGATCAGGCAGATCCTCGAACAACTGCCAGACCTCGCCCTTGGGGCCACGGCCATAGGCGGGCGGATCGAACAGGACGATGTCGTAGCGGCTGCCGCGGCGCTCCTCTCGCTCAGCGAATTTCATGGCATCGTCGACGATCCAGCGGATCGGCTTTTGCGACAGGCCCGCCATCTCCTGGTTCTCCCTGGCCCAGCCGATCGCCTTCTTGGACGCATCGACATGGGTCACCTCGGCGCCGGCACGCGCCGCCACCAGTGAGGCAAGGCCGGTATAGCCGAACAGATTCAGCACCTTGACCGGTCGCTTTGCCGCCGCGATCAGCCCGGCCATGTGGTCCCAGTGCGAGGCCTGCTCGGGGAACACGCCGACATGGCGAAACGAGGTGAAGCGGCCGAGATAATCGATGCCGTCATGCTTCATCGGCCAGGTCTCGCCGAGCGGCGTCCTCGGGAAGCGCCAGCGGCCGATGCCTTCCTCGTCGGTGTCGCCGGTGAAAATGGCGTCGGCGCGGTCCCAGTCCTTGGCCGGCAACGCTTTTTGCCAGATCGCCTGGCCTTCGGGCCGGACGATGCGATAGGGGCCGTACTGCTCGAGCTTTTGCCCGGCGCCGCTGTCGAGAAGCGCATAGTCGGCGTTGGGCGCCACTTCGAGGATCAGCGGCAGGTGTTCGACCGGCAGGGCGCCGTCGCGGCGCGAAAGGACGCGCGGCGTGGGCTTCGGAACAGACCGATCGTCCGGTTTTGTGCCGGTTCCGCGCGGCTGTTCCGCCCCGCCCTTTGCGGGCTGATGCGAGCGGCTGTCGCGGCGTTTGTCGCGAAAAGGTTTCAAAAAGAGCATCTCCGGGGCGACTTGGCCCGCTTCTGCCACAGCACATTCACCGGTGCAACAAACGCGGTCGCTGGAGATTTCCGAAACGATCAGCCGCGCTTGATCCAAAGCAGGGCGATAACCAACGATACGAAACCGACGGCCTTGAAGCCGGCGACGACCATATGGCCGGTTTCCCAGCGCCGCCGGATCGCTTCGAAGTTTTCCGGGATCGGTCCAGGCACCCAGGTGGCTAAAACATCGTTCGCCGGTTTGACGAGAGCGGACCACGTCGCAAGAGACACAGCAAAGAGCACGGCGGCGGCCAAGGCGAACCAGAACGCCGGACGGTCGTTGCGCAGCATCCATGCGAGAAGTGCCGGGCAGGCGATCGCTGCCACATCAAGCGGCGCGCCAATCACGGCAAACAGCTGGAACTGGGCGTTGAAGACAGTCGTCTCGCGCCAGAGAGAAGGCGGCCACTTCAGCCGAGGAGCCGATTCCAGGACATGGGCGAAGGATGGTCCAAGGC
>NZ_RZTA01000138.1:0-14393 GCF_004023115.1 Mesorhizobium sp. M6A.T.Cr.TU.017.01.1.1 | reverse complement strand
GACCGGCCACGTGAGAGCGGACATTCCGTTGCAGTCTGGCGTCGACACCTCGAAGCTCGATTGGCTGGTGGCGCTCGACTACAAGGACCTGTCGCTGGCCAAGCCGTTCGAAGGCCAGGCAGTGACGCAGGCCAACGGTTCGATCACTGTCGAGCCCAATCGGGCCGTGATCTCCGCCAAGGCGCTGCTGAACGGCATTCCAGCCGAGCTCGACCTGATCGAGCCGCTCAACAATGCCGGGCCGCCACGCAGCCGGAAAGTGGCGCTGGTGCTCGACGACAAGATGCGCGCAACCGCCATGCCTGGCCTGTCGGCGCTGCTTTCCGGAACCATCAAGGTTGCGATCGACAAGAGCGGCGGCAGCAACCAGACTGTTTCGGCGGACCTGACCAACGCCAGGCTGGACATTCCGTGGGCAGGCTGGAGCAAGGGACCCGGCATTCCAGCCAAGGTCACATTTGCCATGACCAAGTCCGGCGACACCACGACGCTGTCCGACTTCGACCTGGATGGAAAGACTTTTTCGATCGACGGCGGCGTGGTGCTGGTCAACGGCGCCCTGTCCTCGGCGCGGTTCAGCAAGGTCACGTTGAACCGGGGAGACGACGTTGCCGTGTCGGTGAAACGATCGGGCAAGGGCTACGCTATCGACATCAGCGGCAACGCGCTGGACGCGCGCTCGCTGATCAAGCAATTCACGTCCGATGTCGACACCGCCACCAAGGCCACGGGTTCCGACGCAATTTCCGTCAGCGCCGATGTCAATTCCCTGACCGGCTTCCACAACGAGACACTGTCGAACCTGAAGCTCGACTACAGCGCCGCCGGCTCCAGGGTGAACGGGCTCAGGGTGAGCGCCACGGCAAGTTCGGGTGCTGCCATAAGCATCAGCAATACGACCGGCGCCGGCAGGCGCGCCCTCAACATGACGTCGGCCGATGCCGGCGCCATCCTGCGGTTCCTCAACATTTACGAGCATATGGAGGGCGGTTCGATCACACTGGCGCTCGCGGGGGCAAGCGATGGGCCGATGAAGGGCCAGGTCGATTCGAGCAACTTCTTCGTGGTCAACGAGCCGAAACTCGCCTCGCTCGTATCGACGACGCCGGCCGGCGACAGCCGCAGCCTCAACGAAGCCGTCAAAGCCAATATCGACACGTCGAGAGTGAAGTTCGAGCGCGGCTTTTCCGAGATCGAGAAGGGCGCCGGCTATCTCAAGCTGGCCAATGGCGTGCTGCGCGGTCCACGCATCGGCACCACCTTCCAGGGCACGCTCTACGACCGGAACAACAACATGGACATGACCGGCACGTTCATGCCGGTCTATGGCCTCAACCGCATCTTCGGCGAACTTCCGCTTTTCGGCGCGCTGCTCGGCAATGGCCGCGATCGCGGCCTGATCGGCGTGACCTACCGGCTCAGGGGCGATGCCAACAAACCGAAACTGGACGTCAATCCGCTGTCGGTGATCGCGCCCGGAATTTTCAGGTCGATCTTCGAGTATCGGTGAGGTCAAACCGCAATCACTTCAAGCGACCGAGTCTTGACCCAAAGCGGACTCTAGCTCGCCCCGGCTGAATAGACGACGGTTTCCGCGCACGTAAGGAATGGCAGCTTTGCGCCCAATGTCGGCCGTCGAGGCAAGCTTTGCCACTTTCCGTAAGCAGACATTGCCGGCATACATATTGAGGTCGCGGTTTCCTTCCCTGGAGGCTTTCCGACGCCGGCCCCCTGCCGGAGGACAGGCTTTCGCTTGGGCCGGCATCCGAAACCCTACACATGACCGGACGTTCCCGGCACCTCTCCAAAGCGGGCGTTCGCGCTAGCGGGAGTTGCCCCAAGGGGTAGTCCAACTTCTGGCGGTCCCACAGCCTAGCCCTGGACGGTCTTACTCCGCCCGCACACTCGGCACCTATCGCCGTGGTCATCGGCTCGCACTGACTTGCGTCAATAGACGGGGCAGCCGCGCTCGCGGCCGAAAGTCAGATAGACGCGCTCACCATCGCGCGACCGACCGCGCACTTCGATGGTGCGACGACCCGCCGAGACGATGCGTGCCCGTCGGACACCTATCCGCTCGGCCTTGTCGAGCGCTTGGCCTTCCGTGCAGCCGCGACGAACGACCCGCTGCTCGACATAACGATCTTCGTAGCAGTCATCGTCTTCGTAAGGATCGCAACGTTCGCGCGTGCGCAGTTGCGGGCCATCGCGGCCGATGCTGAACTCGAATTCTTGTGCCGCGGTGGAGCCGGTAATCAGCGGCAAGCCCGAAATGCCCATTGCCAAGGCAAGGACCGTATTGATCAGGAAATTGCGCATAGTCGGTCCTCCGTTTAACACCACAACGATTTGGGAGGGCTTGGGTTTCAGCAGACCACGTGGTTTCTTTGGGGCATGGGGATAATCTGGAACCGTCTATCGGCAGCGGTTCCAGATTTCGATAGCAAAGTGCGACACGCAGCTCGGCCTGCGCTGAGCAAGGGCGGCGCTTACAGACCAGCTAGCTGATTGATCTTCGCTGCCATGATGAAATCGTTCTCGTGCAGGCCTCTGATCTTATGGGTCTGCAGCGAGATTTCCGCGTAGCCCCAGCCGAAGCAGATTTCCGGATGGTGCCCTTCCTCTTCCGCCAACCGGCCGACCCCGTCGACGAAGGTGAGTGCTTCCCGGAAATCCGCAAACTTAAATTTGCGGCGTATCAGGTGTCCGGCCTCCAGAAGATTCCAGCCGGGCGTCTGGGAAAGATATCCGCTGGCTTCCTTCTCGGTCAGCGGCGGTATGCCGCCGCGGCAAGGTGTACAGGTTTTCTGGGCAATGCTCTCTGCCATGACGATCTCCCCTTCTTGTTCCAAGTGGAGCGACCACTGTTTACCGCACTCGATATTTGCTCGCATAGTGCTTACGGAGAAACTTGCGAATCTGATCGGCAAGGCGCTTGTTGTCCGTCTCCCTCGGCCGATCGCGGCGCTTTTGTCGACTCGGTCGATCGGTACCCCGGCTCCGTTTCGGGTGTTTGTTCATCTCAGATCATCAGCGGCAACGGGGCCGTCTTCCGTTCAGAGACGATCTCGACCGGGTTCCGATCGCGAGCCCGAACCGAGGACGCTCTCTGACCACCAGCGCCGGCGACTGGCTGTATCGCCCGGTCAGGCCGGCCAGCAGACCTACCCCATCGATCGCTTCATCGACGGATTTGCGAAAATCCATTCCCACACAACCGTTATGGCGCAGGTATTGTGAACGGCAAGCTCAAGCCCGAACAGAACCGGTTTGCGCCGCCGATCCTAGCCGCCGGATTAGTCAGTAGACGGCGAACTCGCGCCCCATGTCGGCCGTTGAGGTGATGTTTGCTGCGGCCCGATGCAGACGTTGCGACCACCCTGAACATCGCCGTTGCGCCAACACCTGACATTGCTCGTAGATACAGGAAGGTCGCGATCAAGCCCACGCAGGCCCTCAGCAGGAAGTGCCACCTAAAGGTTCTGATTTCTGGCGAACCGCTCTATCGGTGGAAAAAAAACGTCGAGAGTCGGGCTACCGATCTTCCTCGCTGCGAATGGGGGACGAATCGATCGACCGTCGGTGACCTAGTATTTTTAGCTTTATTCTGCCTATGGTTCGTGTCTCAACTTAGTGGGCAGCGGTGCGACCGAGGGCTAGAACCTGCACATGCGGGAATCACACGGCCAACTCGAAGCTAGGATTGAGCTTCTCACGTTCGAGCTCAACGAAGCCCTCGAACGCGAGACGGCGACCGGCGAGCTGCTTCGCGTCATCGCCTCGTCGCCGACCGATATCAAGCCGGTCCTCGACGCTGTGGCGGCGAGCG
Organism: Mesorhizobium sp. M6A.T.Cr.TU.017.01.1.1; assembly: GCF_004023115.1. Taxonomy (NCBI): domain Bacteria; kingdom Pseudomonadati; phylum Pseudomonadota; class Alphaproteobacteria; order Hyphomicrobiales; family Phyllobacteriaceae; genus Mesorhizobium; species Mesorhizobium sp. M6A.T.Cr.TU.017.01.1.1. The sequence continues at coordinate 10,564 of NZ_RZTA01000138.1, read as the reverse complement.
CCGCCCGTCTTTGCGACGCCTACGACGTGATCATCCGGCTCAAGAAGGACAATATGCTCCATCTCGGTGCGCATTCGGGCCCGATTGCGGTCGACGAGGCGCCGTGGCCGCTGGAGCGCGACCGGGTAATGGCGCGATCGGTGATCGATGCGAGGACCGTGCAGGTCGAAGACCTATCCGAAGCCGGGGCCGAATTCGCGGCAGGCCGGGAAATGGCCATTCAGTACGGCTTTCGCACCATTCTGGCGACACCTCTCGTGGGCGATGGAAGAGCGATCGGTGCGATTAGCCTGCGGCGAAGAGAGGTGAGACCGTTCAGCGACAGGCAGATTGAGCTTCTGAAGACCTTCGCCGACCAGGCCGTGATGGCCATCTCGAACGTGCGGCTGTTCGAAGAAGTGCAGGCGCGGACGGCCGAACTCAGCGAAGCGCTGGCTCAGCAGACCGCGACGGCCGACGTGCTCAAGGTAATCAGCCGGTCGGCCTTCGACCTTGAACCCGTACTGCAGACGCTACTCGATTCGGCGATCCGCCTGGCCGGCGGTGATATGGGCGCGATCTCACTGCGCGATGGCGATTGGCTACGGGTCATGACCGGGACCGGTTGGACCGATGAACTTCGCGCTTATGAGAAGAGCCATCCACACCCGATCGGGCGTGGGACATTTCAAGGTCGAGCCGCCCTCGAAGGGGCAACCGTTCATGTGCCCGACGTGTCCAAGGATATGGAATACAAAAGGCCGGAAGCGGCTACCATGGGCGATTTCCGCGCGGCCCTTTCGGTCCCCCTCAAGCGAGGCCAAGAGGTGATCGGTGTCTTCGGCATGGCGAGACGAACCGTGGGGCCGTTCTCACAACGCCAGATCGAACTTGTGGAGAGTTTCGCCGACCAGGCGGTCATCGCGATCGAGAACGTGCGCCTGTTCGACGAGGTGCAGGCGCGCAATCGCGAAGTGACCGAGGCCCTGGAGCGCGAGACCGCGACGGGCTCCATCCTGCGCGTCATCGCGGCGTCGCCCACCGACATCCAACCGGTTCTCGACGCCGTCGCTGAAAGCGCCGCGCGTCTCTGCGATGCCCATGACGCGACAATCTATCTGCGGCAGGGCGATCGTTTGGCGGTCGGGGCGCATCATGGGCCAATTCCGGTCGACGACGCCGGGCTGCCTGTCGCCCGTGACGTGGTCACCGGTCGCGCGGTGCTCGACCGGGCACCGGTCCATGTTCATGACCTGACCGAGGCGGGTGTAGACTTTGCGACTGGTAGGGCAATGGCCCACCGGCTCGGCTTCCGCACCATCCTTGCGATCCCACTGCTGCGTGACGGGGAGGCGGTCGGAGCGCTGATGATCCGGCGCATCGAGATGCGGCCCTTCACCGACAAGCAGATCGCGCTGCTCAAGACTTTCGCAGACCAGGCCGTCATCGCCATTTCCAACGTTCGGCTGTTCGAGGAGGTTCAGGCGCGGACGAGGGATCTGCAGGAAAGCCTGGAATACCAGACCGCCACTTCCGACGTGCTCGGCGTGATCAGCCGCTCGCCGGCGCAGGCGCAGCCGGTCCTCGACACCATCGTAACGACCGCCGGCCACCTCTGCGAGGCGGACTATGCCTATGTCTACATGCGCAAGGATGACGGGAAATATCATCTGGTGGCGGCGCACCCGGCGGACGCCGCGCAGATCGACTACTGGCGCGCCAATCCGGTCAGCCTCGACCGCGGCACGACCACCGGACGCACGGCATTGGAGCGGCGAACGGTGCATATCCCGGACGCGACCGCCGACCCGGCCTATACGCGCTCGGAATGGATCAAGCTGAGCGACGCGCGCACCTTTCTTGGCGTACCGCTGTTGCGCGATGGCGATCCGATCGGCGTCATCGCGGCGGCGCGCAGGCGCACGGTGCCCTTCTCGGACCGCCAGATCGAACTGATCACGACCTTCGCCGACCAGGCGGTGATCGCGATCGAGAACGCCAGGCTGTTCGAAGAGGTGCAGGCGCGGACGGCCGAACTGACCGAAGCGCTTGCTCAGCAGACCGCGACGGCGGACGTGCTCAAGGTTATCAGTGCCTCGACATTCGATCTCAAGGCGGTGCTTCAGACGCTGATAGAATCCGCGGTGAAGTTATGCGGGGCCGAACTGGGTGGCATATATATGCTCGACGGCGACGTTTACCGCATATCCGCTTCGCATGGGGACTCGCCTGAGTTGAGAGCCCATGAGGAAGCCCATCCCAATCGGGTTGGCCGGGATTCCTGGGTTGGTCGCGCCGCATTGGAAAGGGTGGTCGTTCATGTCCCCGACGTGACCCTGGACTTGGAGTATGGTACTCCAGATGTGCCAAAAATAGGAAAGTTCGCAGCTGGATTATCGGTGCCGTTGTTGCGCGAAGGGATCCCGATTGGTGTCTTCTCGATGGCGCGTGCAAAGCCAGGCCCGTTTTCCGAGCGCCAGATCGAACTCGTTCAGACTTTCGCCGACCAGGCCGTCATCGCGATCGAGAACGTCCGCCTGTTCGAGGAAGTGCAGCAGCGGACGCGGGAGGCCACCGAGGCGCTAGAGTACCAGACGGCGACCAGCGATGTGCTTGGCGTCATCAGCCGCTCGCCCACTGATGTGCAGCCGGTGTTCAACATGATCGCGCAAAGTGCCGCCCGTCTGTGCGAAGCGCAGTTCTGCTTTGTCTACAGATATGATGGCCAGCTTCTGCATTTCGTCGCGCATCACGGCATCACCGAAGAAAGCGTTGAGATCGTACGCAACACCTTTCCCGTGGCACCTACTCGCGGCAGTGCCGCCGAACGGGCGATTCTCTATCTTGAGGTGGCGCAGATCCCGGACCTCACCTTGGATAGTGAGTTCACGCATCGCGCCGCGGCGGCTTTCTCGGGCCTGCGCAGCGTTGTCGCCGTGCCGGTGCTGCGTGACGGCCTGCCCATCGGTTGCATAGCAGTCGGGCGTGCTGAGACGGGCTTTCTTGCCGCCAAGCAAGTCGAACTTCTGAAGACCTTCGCCGACCAGGCCGTGATCGCCATCGAGAATGTCCGCCTGTTTGATGAGGTCCAGGCGCGCACGGCGGAGCTCAGCGAGTCGCTCCAGCAGCAGACGGCGACCGCAGATGTGCTGAAAGTCATCAGCGCATCCGCCTTCGACCTGCAGACGGTGCTGGACACTCTCGTGGAATCGGCAGTCCGGCTGTGTCGCGCGGACAAGGGTTGCCTCGAACGAATTATCGATGGCAGGTTCGAATATGCGGCCATCACCGGATTTCCCCCGGGCTTCAGGGAGTATGGCGAAACGCACCAGACGGAACCCGGCCGCGGATCGGCTGTGGGGCGCGCTGCCGAAGAACTGCGCGTCATCCAGATCGAAGATGTCACCGTGGACCCCGAATATACACATTCGGCGATTGCCGCGGTCGGCGGCATGAGCACCGTCCTTGCAGTGCCGCTGCTTCGTGAAGGCGAACTCCTTGGCACCTTTGCCATGATCCGCACCGAGGTGCGGCCCTTTAACGAGAGGGAAATCGAACTGGTCAAAACCTTCGCCGACCAGGCGGTGATCGCCATCCAGAATGTGCGCCTGTTCGACGAGGTGCAGGCACGTACCGCAGATGTCAGCGAGGCGCTGAGGCAGCAGACGGCGACGGCGGATGTGCTGAAGGTGATCAGCCGCGCGGCTTTCGACCTGCCCACCGTGTTGAACGCTCTGGTCGAATCGGCCGCCAAGCTGTGCGGAGCAAGCTATGGCGGAATCTTCCTTCGTTACGGCAACATGCTGCGTGGCCGCGCCACTATCTCCGAAAGAAAAACCGATTGGATGATGGATCATCCGATCGCAATCGACCGCCGGTGGCTTTCGGGACGCGTAGCCCTCTCGGGTAGTATCGAGTACATACCCGACGTGGAGGAGGATGCGGATTTCAATCTGCAGGAATTCCGGGCAATCACCGACACAAGGGCGCTGATGGGTGTTCCGATGCTCAGAGAAGGCAAGGTCGAGGGCGTGTTCTTCCTCGGGAAGATGGAGCCGAATTCATTCACTTCGCGCCAAGGCGAACTTGTGCAGACGTTCGCCGACCAAGCCGTGATCGCGATCGAGAACGTCAGGCTGTTCGATCAGGTGCAGGCGCGCACTGAGGAACTGTCGCGCTCGCTGGACGACCTGCGCAAGGCCCAGGATCGGCTCGTGCAGACCGAAAAGCTCGCCTCGCTCGGCCAGCTGACCGCGGGTATAGCTCACGAGATCAAGAACCCGCTCAACTTCGTCAACAATTTTTCCTCGCTGTCCGGCGACCTGGTCGTGGAGTTGCGCGAGGCGCTGCAAGGCGCGGCGATTGACGACAAGATCCGCGCGGAGATCGATGAGTTGTCGGACATGCTGAAGGGCAATCTCGACAAGGTGGTACAGCACGGCAAGCGCGCCGACTCGATCGTCAGGAACATGCTGCTCCACTCGCGCTCGGGCTCGGGCGAGCACCGGCCGGTCGACATCAATGCCGTCGTGGAGGAGAGCTTGAACCTCGCCTATCATGGCGCCCGCGCCGAGGGGAAAGGCTTCAACATCATGTTGGAAAGGAATTTCGATCCAGGCGCCGGCGAGGTCGATCTCTTTCCGCAGGAGATCACCCGCGTGCTGTTGAACCTGATCTCCAACGGCTTTTACGCGACGACGAAACGGCGGGCGGCTGAAGGCGAAACGGGTTACGAGCCGGTGTTGGCGGCATCGACGAAAAGCCTGGGCGATGCGGTCGAGATCAGGATCCGCGACAACGGCACCGGCATCCCGTCGGAGGTGAAGGAAAAGATGTTCAACCCGTTCTTCACCACCAAGCCGGCGGGCGAGGGTACGGGGCTCGGCCTGTCCTTGAGCCACGACATCGTCGTGAAACAGCACGCAGGCACCATAGAGGTCGACACCGAGCCGGGCGCCTTCACCGAATTCCGCATCGTCTTGCCGCGCGGGGCCGCGACGCTCGCCAAAGCAGGAGGCAACGCTTGAGTCTGCTCATCCTGGTCGTGGACGACGAGCCTGATGTGGAGGTGCTGTTCAGACAGCAGTTCCGGCGCGATCTTAGGGTAGGACGCTTCGCCATGGCCTTCGCGCTTTCGGCGCCGCAGGCGCTCAACGTAATCGAGGCAGCGGACAGCGCCTCGCTCATCCTCATCCTGTCGGATATCAACATGCCGGGCATGAGCGGCCTGGAGCTTCTGCCGAAAGCGAGGGCGTTGCGTCCCGATGTGCCCGTGATCATGATCACCGCCTATGGCGACGCAGAGACCAATAGGAAGGCGCTGGAAAACGGCGCCGAGGCACTATTGACGAAGCCGCTCGATTTCGTCGCGCTACGCGGCGAGATCGACGTTCGCGTCGGGTTCGCGGCATGACGGCGCTGATCCTGGTCGTCGACGACGAGCCGGACCTGGAGCCGCTGGTCCTGCAGAAATTCCGCCACCAAATCCGCGACGGCGCCGTGAGCTTTATCTTCGCCCGCGACGGCGTCGAGGCGCTCGACCTGATCGCCGCCAATCCCGACATCGAAATGGTCGTTACCGACATCAACATGCCGCGCATGGACGGGCTGTCGCTTCTTGCGAAGCTCCAGGACGCCGAGGAGCGGCTGTCGACCATCATCTTGTCGGCCTATGGCGACATGGCCAACATCCGGACCGCAATGAACCGCGGGGCCTTCGATTTCCTGATGAAGCCGATCGATTTCGCCGACCTCGAGACGACTATCGCCAAGACGCTGAGGCACCTTTCCCTTCTGCGCGACGCGCGGGGCAGGCAGGTGGCGGCCGAGCGCGCGCACGCCTCGCTGTCGCGCTACTTCTCGCCCAACCTCGCCGAGCGGCTCGCCGGCGACGCTGGCGAGCTTGCCGGGCAGCGACGCGAGGTGGCGTCGCTCTTCACTGACATCGCCGGCTTCACTGCGCTGGCGGAAACGCTCGACCCGGCGGTACTGGGCGAACTCCTCAACGCGTACCTCGCCGGCATGACCGAAATCGTTTTCCACCACGAGGGCACGGTGGCCAAGATCGTCGGGGACGCACTGCATGTACTCTTCGGCGCGCCGGGCGAGCAGCCCGACCATGCCGCCCGCGCGGTCGCCAGCGCGCTTGACCTCGACGACTTTTCGGAAGACTTCCGCGCCGGCTGGCGCGCCAGGGGCGTGGCGCTCGGCCCCACCCGCATCGGCGTCCACGCCGGGCCGGCGATCGTCGGCAATTTCGGCGGCGCCCGCTTCTTCGACTACTCCGCCTATGGCGACACCATCAACATCGCGGCGCGGCTGGAAGCCGCCAACAAGCAACTAGGCACCCGTATTTGCGTGAGCGAGAGCGTCGCGAGGCAAGTTGTGAATTTCCGAGGGCGGCCGGTGGGTGACCTCGTGTTGAGAGGACGAACGGAGTCGCTGCGCGCTTTCGAGCCACTGCGGCCTGAGCAATGCGACGACCTCGCGACAAAGGATTACCTCGCCGCCTTCGCCAAGCTGGAAGCCGGCGACCCTAGTGCGGTCACCTCGTTCGCTGCTGAAGTAGGCAGGCGCGCAGAGGACCAGCTTGCGAGCTTCCACTTGAAGCGATTGCTGAACGGGGCGACAGGTCCGCGGATCAACATGGATTGATCGAGCCTACATTCAAATGTCCGCTTCCTCTCCCTTCGATCTCCTTGAGGCTCGTTCCGAAATTCTTCAATACATGAACGGCATCGGCGGGCGCGCCGATCGTGGCGATGGCGCACCTCGGGAACATCCTTGGCCATCGCCAGGGACTGCCGCACCCTCCGATCGAATAGCCGATCAGCAAGGACGGTGCTCGGTAATGATTACGCAGATAGTCGACGGTCGAACGGAGGTCAGCGACATTCGAGGAGAAATTCGTCGGGGCGAATTCGCCCTCGCTCGATCCCAAGCCCGTGAAGTCGAAGCGTAGGACAGCGACTCCTTCGCGAGCGAGCCCAATTGGTTGAGAAGCACCATCCGCTCGTCCATCCGGAGGACCGGGCAATCTATATCGAAGGACTTCGCAAAGCCGGCCTCGGATGAGGCGAAGCGTCAATCGCTGCCCATTCCGAATTAGCAGCGCTCGTTGAACGAGTGCCCCCGCCCTCTCTCTATCGCTTCTCGGGCCCTTTTCTTCCAGCCCGTCCGACTTGGGTGAGATTCGGCGGCCGCCTCATCCAGGCGAATATCTGCTTTTCCACCTTGGCTGCACAAAGCGGACTGGCAGCCTTCGGCCCCGAACAAGACGTTCGGTGCATCGCCCTGAAGCGTCCGCAAGTGGTGCTACCTGCTCGTTCCGATCGATGAGACGAATGGCAATATTCACCCATCTCGGCCATTCTCAGTAGCCACCTGATTAAGTTTTACTTAGGCCGTGATCCCGAACCGAAGGTCAGCGCAGCAAGAAACCGGTTTTTCGGAAAAGATCGTGGCTAACGGAGCCCCATCCCGATTCTATCGGAGTGGATCAGGCTCTGGTCAGACCGGCCGCACCAGAACGTGTTTTTTCTTGCCGAGCGACAGCTTTACGACCTCTTCCGGGCCAAGATCCTGAAGCGTCACCACCTTGCGATCGTCGGACACCGGCTGGTCGTTGAGGCGCACGGCGCCGCCCTGGATGTGTCGCCGCGCCTCGCCGTTGGACGCGGCAAGTCCGGCGATGACGAACAGCGACAATATGCCGACGCCACTTTCCAGATCGGCCCTGCCCACTTCGACAGTCGGCAGCGTGTCGGCGGTAACACCTTCCTCGAACGTTTTGCGCGCCGTCTCTTCCGCTTGCTCGGCGGCGGCACGGCCGTGCAGCAGCGTACAGACTTCAGTCGCTAGGATCTTCTTCGCCTCGTTGATTTCGGAGCCGCCAAGCCGTTCCAAACGCGCGACCTCGTCCAGAGGCAGCGTCGTGTAGAGCTTGAGAAAGCGGCCGACATCGGCGTCCTCGGTGTTGCGCCAGTATTGCCAGAACTCGTAAGGCGACAGCATTTCGGCATCGAGCCAGACGGCGCCTGAAGCCGACTTGCCCATCTTGGCGCCGGACGAGGTGGTGAGCAGGGGCGTGGTCAGCGCGTAAAGCTGCGCGCCCTCCATGCGATGGCCGAGATCGATGCCGTTGACGATGTTGCCCCACTGGTCGGAACCACCCATCTGAAGCCGGCAGCCGAGACGCTTGTAGAGTTCGACGAAGTCATAGGCCTGCAGGATCATGTAGTTGAATTCGAGGAACGACAGTGATTGCTCGCGCTCGAGCCTGAGCTTGACTGAATCGAAGGCCAGCATGCGGTTGACGGAGAAGTGCCGGCCGACATCGCGCAGGAAGTTGACGTAGTTGATCTCCATCAGCCAGTCGGCGTTGTTGATCATGATCGCGTCGTTCGGGCCGCTGCCGAATTTGAGGTACGGCATGAAATTGCGACGGATGCCGGCAAGATTGTCCTCGATGTCCTGCGGCGTCAGAAGCTTGCGTGCCTCGTCCTTGAACGACGGATCGCCGATCATCGAGGTCCCGCCACCCATCAGCGCGATCGGCCGGTGACCAGTCTGCTGCAGCCAGTGCAGCATCATGATCTGGATCAGCGACCCGGCATGCAGGCTCTTGGCGGTCGCATCGAAGCCGATATAGGCGCTCACCGTTTCCTTGGCGAAAAGCTGGTCGAGGCCGGCATCATCCGAAATCTGGTGGATGAAACCGCGCTCGCTCATTATGCGCAGGAAATCGGATTTGAAGACGGACATTTTTTCTTTCCCGAAAGCGCCCAACCGCAGCGGATCGAGCGTGGCATGCGTGAACGCGGGCGTTTAGCATCCAAGCGCGATCAGCAAAAGGGGAATCCGGTTTTGCGGCCCGCGCGGATGGCGGGCGGATGCTTGCTTCATCGTTTGGGCTGGCGTAATGAGGCGCCGCGCCAGCGGGTTCTTGCAGCACTTAACCCGCTGGAACGGCACCGCACGGCATCGAATCGAATGCCATATCCTGTGACAGAGCCCGACGCGACATGCCGGAGATATCCATCATCATTCCTTGCCGGAACGAGGCGGCGAACCTGCCGCTTCTGCTCGATGAGATCGGGGCGGCGATGGCCGGGCGCGACTTCGAGGTGATCGTCGTCAACGATGGCTCGACCGACGAAACTGCTTCGGTCCTTGCCGCCCAGGCAGCACTTCGGCCGTTTCCGCTTCGCCACCTCCGGCATGAGAAATCCGCCGGCCAGTCGCTCTCGGTGCGTTCAGGCGCATGGGCGGCCCGCGGCGATATCGTCGCTACGATCGATGGCGACGGCCAGAATGATCCCAAATATATTCCAGTGCTGGTCGACGCCCTGCGGCAGGCCGGTCCCGATTTCGGTGTTGCGCAAGGACAGCGCCTGAAGCGCCGCGACAGCAGGATCAAACAACTGGCATCCCGTTTTGCCAACTGGCTGAGAAAGGCCATCCTGCATGACGAGACCCGCGACACGGGCTGTGGCCTGAAGGCGATCCATACCGGTATCCTTAGGAAATTGCCGTTCTTCGACGGCACGCACCGCTTTGTTCCGGCGCTCGTCATCCAGGAGGGGTATCGCGTCGTGCATTGCGACGTCGTCGACCGTTCTCGCCGCCACGGTAAGTCGAATTACGGGATTTTCGATCGCGGCCTGCAAGGGGTGCTTGATCTCGCCGGTGTCTGGTGGCTGCGCCGTAGGCGCCGGAGAATGCCAAAAACAGAGGAAATCAGGCATGGCTAACGTGCTTCAGGAATTGGCGATCTGGCTTCACGAGGTCTTCGTCAAGCAATTCGATGCGTGGGTTCTGCTGGGCTTCGTCGCTCAGTTCTTTTTTTCGATGCGCTTCGTCGTGCAGTGGATCGCATCGGAAAAAGCCAAGCGCAGCGTCGTGCCGATCGCTTTCTGGTTCTTTTCGCTGTTCGGCGGCAGCCTGCTGCTGATCTATGCCATCCAGCGGCAGGATCCGGTGTTCATCGCCGGTCAATCCATGGGCATGTTCATCTATGTCCGCAATCTCTGGCTGATTGCCAATGAGCGCAAGGCGGCGATGACGAAGGTCGACTGAGCGACCTGCCTCCGTAAGAAGCAACCGAAGAGGCTGACGTGGCGAGCAGGAACTATCTTTTTCTCTTCCTGTTCAGCCTGCTGATGACGATTTCGGGACTGGCGGCCATGCCGCCGCTCGACCGCGATGAGCCGCGCTTCGTCCAGGCCACCAAACAGATGGCCGAGACCGGCGACTATGTCGACATTCGCTTCCAGGAACGCTCACGCTACCAGAAGCCGATCGGCATCTACTGGTTGCAATCGGCAGCCGTCGCGCTGAGCGGCGAGGGCACCGAGGCGCCGATCTGGGTGTATCGACTGGTCTCGGCGCTGGGCATCGCCATTGCAGTTGTGGCGACGGCCTGGACAGGGGCCAATCTTTTCGGCGCCAACGCCGGTCTGGCCGCCGGCCTCGTCATGGCTGCGATCTTCGCGACGGCTTTCGAGGGGCGTGACGCCAAGACCGACGCGATGCTTTTGGCCTGCTGCGTGATAGCGCAAGGCGCGCTGGCGCAGATCTATACGTC
>NZ_RZTA01000137.1:0-14519 GCF_004023115.1 Mesorhizobium sp. M6A.T.Cr.TU.017.01.1.1 | reverse complement strand
ATACTGTCGACCAGGCACAGCCATGGACGACGCCCGCCGGTATCGCGCTGATCGGTGATGCGGCGCATGCGATGACGCCGTTTGCGGCGCAGGGCGCGGCGATGGCGATCGAGGATGCCGCGACACTTGCCGGCTTTGTCGCCGCCTCCCCCGCCGATCCATGGGGCGCGCTTGCTGCCTGGGAAAAAATGCGGCGGCCGCGCATCGCCAAAGTCGCCCGCCGCGGCGCCGTCAACCGCATTGCCTGGCACGCTTCCGGGCCGGTGGCGGTCGCGCGCAACCTGTTCCTGAAGCTGCGCTCGCCCGAAAAGCTCGCGGCGGATTTGGACTGGCTCTATGGCTGGCAGGCGCCGGACTCTGGCGGCCAATAGCGCCAGGCATCAATTATAAATCCGCATCGATAGGTCCAGCGTGGCCGGCAGCGGATTCCACCAGCCTGTCCGCAGGCCGGCGATACGCAGAGCAGCCGCGGTCCAGGTGTTGCAGCCGACCAGCGCGTTGAAATGGCCGTTGGCTTCGTAGAAGCGGTCGAACCTGGAATAGGCGGCGTTCTCGATCGGGATCGGGCCGTTCGGCCCTTGCTGGAAACTCGCGGCGATGAAGTCGAGCAACGCCGCAAAACGCTCCTCGCCGACGTCGAAGCCGGCAACGTCGGGGTGCGGCTCGGCAATGTTGCCGGCGACATCGATATGCATCACCGAAGCGTCACGGGTCAGCGCCTTCATCACCGGCATGGCCTTCAGCTCCGACCAGGTCGGCGTCTCCAGATAGAAGGCGCGCCCGCCCCAGCCGAAGACGATGTAGCGGACCTCGGCCATGTCGGCGGGAATGCCGCCATCGACCAGGAAATGGAAGCGCTTGCGCACGTCGTCATCGACCGGAATGGCGATATCGGTGTGGATCGGGTTTTTCAGCACCAGGATGTGCCTGCTGGCGATAGGATCGGCGGCCGCCGCCGGCAAGAGCGGCCGTGGAATGAATGTGCCCAGCACCACGGCGAGCACGATTGCCACCACCAGAATGGCGAGAAAACGCCCGAGCTTTTTCATGAAGGACAGCTTTTTCATGAGCGACGGCCTTGCAATCGGGGCGCGATCGCCGGCTGACAGCTCAGACGCAAAAGAGCCCGGCCGGGTTTCGGCCGGGCTCTTTTGATTTGCGCGAGAGCGATCAGTGCAGGATCTGCGACAGGAACAGTTTTGTGCGCTCGTGGCGTGGATGGTCGAAGAACTCGGCTGGCGTGTTCTGCTCGACGATCTGGCCCTGATCCATGAAGATCACCCGGTTGGCGACCTTGCGGGCAAAGCCCATCTCGTGGGTGACGCAGAGCATGGTCATGCCCTCTTCGGCGAGGCCGACCATCGTCTCCAGCACTTCCTTGATCATTTCCGGATCGAGCGCCGAGGTCGGCTCGTCGAACAGCATGATGCGCGGGTTCATGCACAGCGAGCGGGCGATGGCCACGCGCTGCTGCTGGCCGCCGGAAAGCTGGCCGGGATATTTGTTGGCCTGTTCCGGGATCTTGACGCGCGTGAGGAAGTGCATGGCGATTTCCTCGGCCTGCTTCTTCGGCGTCTTGCGCACCCAGATCGGCGCCAGCGTGCAGTTTTCCAGGATGGTCAAATGCGGGAACAGATTGAAGTGCTGGAACACCATGCCGACCTCGCGGCGCACCTCGTCGATTTTTTTCAGATCGTTGGTCAATTCCTTGCCGTCGACGAAGATTTTGCCCTTCTGGTGCTCTTCCAGCCGGTTGATGCAGCGGATCATCGTCGATTTGCCGGAGCCCGAAGGGCCGCAAATGACGATCCGCTCGCCGCGCATCACCTTCAGGTTGATGTCCTTCAGGACATGGAATTCGCCGTACCATTTGTGCATGGCGATGATGTCGATGGCGACATCGGTGGTGGAAACCTGCATCTTGGCGGCATTGACCTTGATCTCTTCCGCGCTGACTGCATTTTCTGTGGCCATGGAAGGTTCCCTTTTTTGTTCTTAGCGTTTGTAGCTGGTGTCGAGCCGGCGTTCCGTGAACATCGAATAGCGCGACATGCCGAAACAGAACAGCCAAAAGACGAAGGCAGCGAACACCAGGCCGGACCTGGCCGTCTGCGGCGTTGCCCAGTTGGCGTCGGAAAAATTCTGTTTGACGACGCCGAGCAGGTCGAACATCGAGATAATTGAAACCAGGCTGGTATCCTTGAACATGCCGATGAAGGTGTTGACGATGCCCGGAATGACCAACTTCAGCGCCTGCGGCAGCACGATCAGGCCCATCTTCTGCCAGTAGCCGAGGCCGAGCGAATCCGCCCCCTCATACTGGCCCTTGGGGATCGCCTGCAGGCCGCCGCGCACCACTTCGGCCATATAGGCAGCGGCAAACAGCGACACGCCGATCAGTGCCCTGAGAAACTTGTCGAAGCTGACGCCGGCCGGCAGGAACAGCGGCAGCATGACGCTTGCCATGAACAGGACGGTGATCAGCGGGATGCCGCGCACCGTCTCGATGAAGATGACGCACAGCATCTTGACGATCGGCATCTTCGATCGCCGGCCCAGCGCAAGCACGATGCCGAGCGGCAGCGACACGGCAATGCCGACGAAGGACAGGCTGAGCGTAACCAGAAGCCCGCCCCACAGCGAGGTTTCGACATGCGGCAGGCCGAACACGCCGCCAACCAGCAGGATGAAGGCAAAGATCGGCAGCGCGCCGAAGAACAAGATGGCGTTCAGCCCCTTGCGCGGCACCTTCGGGATGAGCAGCGGCACCAGAAATGCCACGAACAGGATGGCAACTAGGATCGGCCGCCAGCGCTCATCGATTGGATAGCGGCCGAACATGAACTGGCCGAACTTGGCGTTGACGAAGGCCCAACAGGCGCCGGACCAGCCGTCCGGCTGGATGCCGCCCTGCGCCACCGTGGCGCAAAACGTGCGGTCCGTGCCAGTCCATTGGGCGTTGATGAAGGCCCAGCTGATCAGTTGCGGCAGGATCATCGCGACCAGCACGATGCCGATGATGGTCATGATCGTGTCGCCGGCCGAAGCAATCAGGTTCTTGCGTATCCAGGCGCCCAGGCCGCGCTCGCTTGACGGCGCCGACTGTGCCAGAGCCATTTCGACGCGGACAAAGGAAAGGTCGTGCTCCTGCATGTCCCTACCTCTCCACCAGCGCCATTCTGGCGTTGACCACGTTCATGATCGCCGACGTCAACAGGCTGAGCGCGAGATAGACCACCATCATGATCAGCACGCACTCGATCGCCTGGCCGGTCTGGTTCAGCACCGTGCCGGTCGTCGCCGTCAGGTCGGGGTAGCCGATGGCGATGGCGAGCGAAGAGTTCTTGGTCAGGTTCAGATATTGGCTGGTCAGCGGCGGAATGACGATGCGCATGGCTTGCGGGATGACGACAAGCCGCAGGATCGATCCCGGGCGAAGCCCGAGCGCGCCGGCTGCCTCGGTCTGACCCTTGCTGACGCCCATGATGCCGGCCCGCACGATTTCGGCGATGAAAGCCGCCGTATAGAAGGACAGCGCCAAATAGAGCGACAGGAACTCCGGCTTGACCTGAAAGCCGCCAGTCAGGTTGAAGGTTGATTGCTTTGGATAGTCAAAGCTCAGCGGGAAGCCGCTCAGCGCGTAGGCCAGCAACGGCAAGCCGACGATCAGAGCCGCCGATGTCCAGAACACCGGGAATTGCTGGCCGGTCGCCATCTGCCGCTGACGCGCCTTGCGGGCGACAAACCACGCCATGGCAATGCCGAGAAGCAGAGCGACCAGGATCAGCCACGAGCCTTCGCCCCAGACGGGGCGCAAAAAGTAGAAGCCGCGCTGGTTGAGAAAAGAGCCGAATGGCAAATTGATGCTTTCGCGCGGCGGCGGCAGCACCGAAAGCACGCCGGAATACCAGAAGAAGATGACCAGCAGCGGCGGGATGTTGCGGAAGACCTCGACATAGACCATGCAGATCTTGCGGATCAGCCAGTTGTGCGAAAGCCGGCCGATGCCGAGGATGAAGCCAATGATGGTGGCGGTGATTATGCCGGCGCCGGCAACGATGAGCGTGTTGATGAAGCCGACCACAATGGCGCGGCCATAGGTCGAATCCGACGAATAAGCGATGGCGCTGTCACTGATGTCGAAGCCCGCGCGGCCCCTGAGGAAGCCGAAGCCTGATGCAATGCGCAGGCGCGTCAGATTGTCGATGGTGTTTTGGACGATCCACCAGACCAACGCCACCAGCACGATGACGACCACCGCCTGGAAGAATATGCCGCGGACCTTCGGATCATTGATAAAGGAGCCGCGGCTTGGCTCCTCGCGAAGAATTTCCTGCGATGCCATTCGACCATCCCCTGGAAAGAGAAACCGGAAGGCAGGAAAGCTGCCTTCCGGATCACATTTCGATCAGCGGATCGGCGGAGCGTATTGCAGGCCGCCCTTGGTCCACAACGCGTTGATGCCGCGCGCGATCTTTAGCGGGCTGCCCGAACCGACATTGCGTTCGAACATTTCGCCGTAATTGCCAACTGCCTTGACGATGTTGACGACCCAGTCGTTGGAGACGCCGAGATCGGTGCCGATCTTGGTGTCTGCTTCCTGGCCGAGCACGCGCTTGATCTCGGGATTGTCCGAGGCCTTCATCTCCTCGACATTGGCCTTGGTGACGCCGAGTTCCTCTGCCTGCAATAGCGCGAAATAGGTCCATTTGACGATGTGGTACCACTGGTCGTCGCCCTGGCGCACGGCCGGTCCGAGCGGTTCCTTGGAGATGATCTCGGGCAGCACGACGTGGTCGGCGGGTGCGCCGAGCGTCAGGCGGATGCCGTAGAGGCCGGACTGGTCGGTGGTGTAGACGTCGCAACGGCCGGCGTCATAGGCGGCGTTGACCTCTTCCAGCTTCTCGAAGACGACGGGGTTGTACTCCATCTTGTTCGACTTGAAATAGTCGGCAAGGTTGAGCTCGGTCGTGGTGCCGCTCTGCACGCAGACTGCCGCGCCCGAAAGCTGCAGCGCGGAATTCACGCCCGGCAGCTTCTTGGCGTTGATCATGAAGCCCTGGCCGTCATAGTAGGTGACACCGACGAAGTTCAGCCCAAGCGCCGTATCGCGGTTGATGGTCCAGGTGGTGTTGCGCGACAGGATGTCGATCTCGCCTGACTGTAGCGCGGTGAAGCGTTCCTTGGCGCTGAGCGGCGTGAACTTGACCTTGGTGCCATCGCCAAAAACGGCGGCCGCGACAGCGCGGCAGAAATCCGCATCGATGCCTTGCCAGTCGCCCTTGTCATCCGGCGCCGAGAAGCCGGCCAGACCGGTCGAGACGCCGCATTGGATGAAGCCCTTGGCCTTGACGTCGTCGAGCGTGGCCGCCGACGCGGCCGAAGCCACCAATCCAAGCGCGGCGGCGCCCAGAATGCCGATTGCAATGTGTTTCATAACCCACAGACCCTTTTCTGTTTTTTTCAGGCGAACCTGACTTTTTTTCGGTGTGAATGCAGCTTCCCGTTCCGGCCCATTCCCGGAACCCCGCATCGCAACCAACGCGCTGCCTCCCATTCACGAACTGCATCGAAGGCGATTATTCCTGTGAGGTCAAGGAAAATGACCGAAACCGAAAGAGATTGAAAACCAATTGCCGCAAATGCCCGAATTGCAGACAAACACGCCTGGAAATTAGTCAGCCGTGCGAACAAAGCCGGCAAAATCCGGCCAACGCAAATCGGGGCTGGGGCCTTTGAAATTCGCCTTCGGAAGGCTGCGCATTCCTGAGTTGCCATGGATCAATTGGTATATCCGAAGTCCGCCGCCTGGCGAGCGTCGGGCGGTTGCGCGGCCAATGCCGCCGCACTATGGCTAGCGCTTGATCAGAGGCGAAGCGAATGACAAAAGACGGCAACGAAATGGGCATCAACACACGGCTTGCCCACTCGGGCAACAATCCGCACGACTATTTCGGCTTCGTCAATCCGCCGGTGGTGCATGCCTCGACCGTGCTCTATCCCAACGCGGCGACAATGGCGGCACGCAGCCAGAAATACACCTACGGCACGCGCGGCACACCGACCACCGACGCGCTTGCCAGCGCCATCGACGGGCTGGAAGGCTCGGCCGGCACAATTGTGGTGCCGTCTGGCCTGGCGGCGGTGACGGTGCCGCTGCTAGCCTTCCTGTCGGCGGGCGACCATGTCCTGATCGTCGATTCTGTCTATCATCCGACCCGCAATTTCGCCGACACGATGCTGAAGCGCCTGGGCGTTGACGTCGAGTATTACGATCCGCATGCCGGTGCCGGCATAGCGGCGCTGATCAAGTCCAACACCAGGGTCGTGTTCACCGAATCGCCGGCCTCCAACACTTTCGAGGTGCAGGACATACCGGCCATCGCCAGCGCGGCACACGCCGCCGGCGCGATCGTCATGATGGACAATACCTGGGCGACGCCGCTCTACTTCCGCCCGCTCGACCACGGCGTCGACATCTCGATCCATGCGGCGACGAAATATCCGGCCGGCCATTCCGACGTGCTGCTCGGCACCGCATCGGCCAACAAGGCCTGCTGGAAACAGCTTTGCGAGACCTTCTACACGATGGGCTGCTGCGCCGGGCCGGACGACGTCTATCAGGTGCTGCGCGGCCTGCGCACCATGGGCGTGCGCCTCGACCATCATCAGCGCAGCGCACTTGATATCGCCGGCTGGCTGGAGGGCCAGCCGGGCGTAGGGCGCGTGCTGCATCCAGCGCTTCCCAGCCATCCCGATCATGATCTCTGGAAGCGCGACTTCTGCGGCTCAAGCGGCATTTTTTCGATCGTCCTTGCGGGCGGCGGCCAGAAACAGCAGCATGCCTTCCTCGACGCGCTCAGGCTATTCGGCCTCGGCTATTCCTGGGGCGGCTATGAGAGCCTTGCGGTGCCGGTCTTCCTCGGCGACCGCGTCGTCGCCAAGGGCCCTTATGACGGCCCGCTGGTGCGCCTGCAGATCGGGCTCGAGGACGTCGATGACCTCAAGGCCGATCTTGCGCGCGGTCTCGCCGCGGCGAAAGCGGCATAAGCGGGGAACTGCCGCCAAAGCGGCCCTGCATGCGCCGGGTCTCGGCCGCATCAGCAAGATTATTTCCCGAAGCTGTGATTTTCCGGATCGGTTTGGCTTTCAAATCCAACATTCTGGCCTCATTGCGAGGCCATCAGCCGCAAGCGGCACGTCCCAAACCCAGTTTCGCCACCAGAGTTGTCAGTACCATGGCCTTTCGCCTCTTTGTCCCAATACTTGCCGGCGCTACGCTGCGCGAGCGGATCATCGCCTGTATCGGTGCGACGATCGGCATTGCGTTGACCGGCGCGATCAGCGGTCTGGTGCTCGGTAGCGGCCCGCATGTGCCGCTGCTCGTGGCGCCGATGGGTGCCTCGGCCGTGCTTTTGTTCGCGGTGCCGGCGAGCCCGTTGGCGCAACCCTGGTCGATCATTGGCGGCAACACCATATCGGCGCTCGTCGGCGTGCTCGTGGCGCATTTCGTGCATGAGCCCATCCTTGCGATGGGCATTGCGGTGTCATTGGCCATAGCCGCCATGTCGTTCACCCGCTGCCTGCATCCACCAGGTGGGGCTGCCGCCCTGACGGCTGTGATCGGCGGACCGGCCGTCATCGGTGCCGGCTTCCTGTTTCCTTTCGTGCCGGTGGCCTTGAACTCGATCGTGCTCGTCGCGCTCGGATACGGCTTTCACAAGTTGTCGCGACGGACCTATCCACATGTGACGGTGGCCGCGCCAAAAAACAGCCACGGCACCATCGATCCACCCGCTCAGGAGCGTATCGGCTTCCGGCCCGAGGACATCGATGCTGCGCTTGGTACCTTGGAGGAGACATTCGACATCGACCGCAACGATCTCGAACGGCTGCTGCGGCAGGTGGAGTTGCAAGCGATGGTGCGTACGCACCGGACCTTGCTGTGCAGGGACATCATGTCGTGCCATGTAATTTCGGTCGATGAACACGCTCGCGCCGACCAGGCACGTCATTTGCTGCTCGCCCACAACATCCGGACGCTGCCGGTCGTAGATTCGGAGGCCAGGCTTGTTGGCGCCGTCGGACTGCGAGAACTGGCATGGGCCTCGGATACGGTGAAAAGCGTGACAAAGGCCGTGGCAACCGCCTCGGCGAGCGCGCCTGCCATGGGCCTCCTACCCGTGCTCACCGACGGCCGCAGCCACGCCGTCGTCATCATAGACGACAACAGGCGCATCCTCGGCCTGATCACGCAGACCGATCTGCTGGCCGCAACGGCCCGCACGCAAACTGCAGACAGGCTGCTGGCGGAAGCGGTAGCGTAGTCGCTGCCGGCCGCCGGCTGCCGGAAAATGTTGGGAACCTTTTCCCGGCTAGGCCGTCCAATGTTTCGATCGGAGGATTTGCTTCCGGTCAGGAGATTGGCTTGCGATGAGGAAACCGGTCATGTCGGCTGTCTTGACCGTCATGCCTGCCGCAGCTGGCGAGATGCAGCTTGTCGGCCGCGCGCTGGCACGGGAGGGCGGAGCCTTCCGCACGATTATCAAGATGCACAACCAGCGACTCTATCGTATCGCCCGCAGCGTCGTTCGCAACGACAGCGAGGCTGAAGACATCGTGCAGGAGGCTTATGTCAAGGCCTTTGCCCATCTCGGGGATTTTCGCGGGGAATCCTCGCTCGCCACATGGCTGTCGCGCATCGTCATCAATGAGGCGCTTGGGCGCTTGCGCAAAAGACGGCGAACGGTAGCCATGCCGCAAACTCCACACGCCGAAATCATCAAATTTCCCCTCGATCCCAGCGACGATCCGGAGCGGACGATGGCGCAACGGCAAATCCTCGAACTTGTCCAACGGGCGACCGATCGGCTTCCCGATGTGTACCGGACAGTGTTCGTGGCGCGGGTGATCGAGGGTCTCAGCATCGAGGAGACCGCCGAACTGCTTGATGTGCGGCCCGAAACCGTCAAGAGCCGCCTGCACCGCGCCCGCGCCCTCGTGCGCAAGGCGCTGGACGATCAGATCGGCCCGGTGCTGCTCAATGCCTTTCCCTTCGCCGGCCGCCGGTGTGAACGGCTGACCGCCGCGTTGATGCAGCGGCTTGGCTTTACAGACTGATTTTTCCCGAATTCCCGGGAACGTTTGCCCCCGCCCGGCATCCAATCATCGTCAACTGAAATGCCCGGAGCCAACCGCATCCGGCGAAGGAGAACGTCATGTTTATTCGATCGACCACCGCACTGGCAGCGCTTTTCCTGCTCAGCGCAGCGCCGTTGGCGCAAGCCGCCGACAAGCCGACCGACCCGCAGATCGCCCACATCGCCTACACAGCCGGCGTGCTTGACGTCGAGGCGGCCAAACAAGCGCTGGAGAAATCGAAGAACAAAGAGGTTGTAGATTTCGCCAAAGATATGGTGCGAGACCATGAAGCCGTAAACAAACAAGCGCTTGACCTGGTCAAGAAGCTCAAACTGACGCCGGAGGACAACGCCACCAGCAAGGCGCTGACCGAGGCGGCGGCCGAGGAACGAGCCCAGCTCGCCAAACTCGACGGCGCCGCCTTCGACAAGGCCTATGTCGCCAACGAGGTCGCCTTCCATAAGCAGGTCAACGCCGCGCTCAAAACCCTGCTGATCCCCTCGGCCGAGAATGCCGAACTGAAGAGCCTGCTGGAGACCGGCCTGAAGCTATTCCAGGGCCATGAACAGCATGCCGAACATGTCGCCGGCAAGCTGAAATGAGAACAGCACCGACGGCGTCGAAACGGCATCTGTGGGTTGCTTTGGCGCTAACCATTGGTGCCGCACCAGCCAAGGCCGGCACGATTGAGGTGACGATCGAGAAGCTTGTATTTTCGCCCGCAAGCATCGAGGCGAAGGTCGGCGACACGATCGAGTGGGTCAACAAGGACGTGTTCGCCCACACGGCGACCGTCAAGGGCGGCTGGGAGGCTATGATCCCGCCGAAGAAGGCGGCGAGCCTGACGCTGAAGACGGCGGGTTCGGTCGACTATTTCTGCCGCTTCCACCCCAACATGAAAGGCCATCTGACGGTGGCGTCGCCCTAGCCATGCCAGCGGAGACCGCCCTGCGCGCAGCGCGGTCCGGCGGCGTCAAGCCGCCTGGTAGCGAGGCGCCGGTTCGCCGGTTTGTGTCGCGGCGAACAGGGTGGCGCGGGCGGCGTCGTAGGTTTCCCACAGCGCACGGTCGTGGACTGACGGCAGCGTGATGGCTTCACCCTGATCGAACCCTGCCAGGGCCGCGTCGACCATGTCTTCCGCGGTCATCACCACTGCCGGGTCGAACGCTGAAAGCGGCATGCCGGCGAATTCGTAGAATTCGGTGGCGGTCGCAGCTGGAAGAACGAGCTGCAGCCTGACGCCGGTCCCGGCAAGCTCCTCCTGCAGGCCACGGCTGAAGTTCACCACATAGCCTTTGGTGCCGCTATAGAGGGAGGTGATCGGCAGCGAGTGCAGCGCCATGACCGAGGCTATATTGATTATCGCCCCGGCGTTGCGCGACAGGAATGCCGGCAGCGCCGCTCGGGTCAGGCGCGTCAGCGCCGTGATGTTGAGCGCGATCGTCGACGCGGCATTCTCGTCGGACGTGTTTATCGTCGATCCAAGCGTTCCGTTGCCGGCGTTGTTCACAAGCAGCGTGATGGCGGGGTTGGTGGCGAGCACCTTCTCGACGCGCGCCAAGCCGTCCTCTTTGGTCAGGTCGGCGCCGATCACCTCGACCTTGGCGCCATAGGCCCGCGACAACTCCGCTGAGAGGGTTTTCAGGCGTTCGGCGCGTCGCGCCACGAGCACAAGATCATAGCCACGGGCAGCGAGGCGGTCGGCATAGACGGCGCCGATGCCGGCGGAGGCGCCGGTAACGACGGCGATCGGCTTGGAGGCTGAGTTCGACATGGGGTATCTCCTAAAGTTGAGCGCTCAAATGTTGAGTGCTCAACCAACTAGCCAAATCTCTGCCCCATTGCAATGGTTCAGCACTCAACTATTTTGTGAAGATGGGAAAAACGGTCGAATCGTTTGCATCGCTCGAAAGTCGGGACGAGCCCGACGCGGAAGCGCCCGGCATGCCGAACGATTTCGTCTGCATCAATTCGTCGCTGCGTCGTGCGGCGCGGCGGCTTGGCCAGTTGTATGACGTGGCGCTCGTCCCAACCGGGCTGACGTCAACGCAAACGCTTCTGCTCGGCCAGATCGACGGGCTCGGGGCCGTTTATGGCGAGGACGGGCCGACGCTGCAGGTCCTCGCCGCCCGCCTGGCGATCCAGATTTCAGCGCTAACGCACGCGTTGCGGCCGCTTGTGCGCGACGGTCTGGTCGAGGTCCGCCAGGATGCCCACGACCGGCGAACGAAGCATGCCGTGCTGACGCCGCTCGGAAAAGCGCGATACCAGCAGGCATATGTTGTGTGGGTCGTGGCCAACCGGCGCGTCGAGGCGATTTTGGGGGCGGCCGCGGCCGAAAAGCTGAGGAGCCTCGCCGACGATGTCGCCTCGCAGGACTTTCTCGACGCCTATGTTTCGGGCGAGAAGCCGGCGAGCGGCACCGAACCGTCGGAACATTAGAGCGCAGCGCGTCGTTTGGGATGCGCCACGGGCCTTAGTCTAGGTCTTTCTTCGACCAGCAACCGCCGCTCGGACGTCGGCGGACAATCTGTGCTAAAGTAACCCTATGAAAGCATGGCTGGAAACGGCAAAGCGCCGGGCGCGCGACATCAAGCTTGATGTCGTCGCCCTGTGGTTCGCCGCGCGTGACCCTCGGGTGCCCTGGTCCGCGAAACTCGTGGCGGGGATGGTGGCCGCCTATGCGCTTTCCCCAATCGACCTGATCCCGGATTTCATCCCGGTGCTCGGCTATCTCGACGACCTGATCATCGTGCCGCTCGGCGTAATCCTGGCCATAAGGCTTGTTCCGCCGCCGCTGATGGACGAGTTTCGAGCGCGGGCTGCCGCGCTCGAAAAACACCCGCAAAGCAGGACGGGAATGTTCTTTATCGTGGCGCTCTGGCTGGCTTTAGCGGCTTTGCTGATCTGGGCGTTCTGGCCCACCCGCGCCAAATAGTCCGATCAGGGCTTCTCCGCAATCGAACGCCTCGAATATCTCCGGAACCGGCTCCAGCGATATGTCCCCTTGTGCCTCACTCACCCGCAGCAGTGCGCGTCCACGAACCGGAATAGCTTGGCTCGCGGCGCGCGATCCAGGCATCGAGCCCTTCGCGCAGATCGGCGGTCGGCGCCATGCGGGCGAACTGCTCGGCCTCAACCATCAACCCTTCCGCGATGGACTGGTTGATGCCGCGCGTAACTGCGGTGAGGATGCTGGCGACCGCCAGCTGTGAATGCCGCAGAATTCGCTGAGCCAGCTCAAGTGCTGCCCGCATCAGATCGTCGTGTGGAACCACCTGGTTGACGAGGCCGAGTTCGAGTGCGCGCTGCGGCGAAAACGCCTCCCCTGTCAGCAGCAACTCGAGGGCCCGCTTGCGTCCGGCCAGCCTCGGCAGGCGCTGCGTTCCGCCGAACGTCGGCGGCATTGCGAGAACGATTTCGGGTTTGGCGAACGAGGCACGTTCGCTGGCGATGGCGAGCGGCACGGCCTCGGTGATTTCGCAACCTCCGCCGAAGGCAAGACCGTTGACCGCGGCGATGACGGGTTTGCGGAACGCTTCCAGTCTGGCCGTCAATCGCTGCCCACGCATGACGAAGTCGCGCAAGGCGGCATCGGCGCCAAGCGCCACGCTTGCCGAGAATTCGTGGATGTCGCCGCCCGCCGAGAACGCCCGCTCGCCAGCGCCGGTGAGGATGACTGCCCGGATGGAGCCATCGACCTCGATAGCGTCGAGGATGGCCAGCAGGCGGTCGATCAGGGCGTAGTTCAGCGCGTTGAGTTTTTCAGGGCGATTGAGGGTCAGGACGGCAACCCCGTCGCGAACCTCGCTCAGGACAAGTCCGGTCATTTGGCTTCCTTTCCAGCATGCGGTGGCAGGAACAGGAAAGGATCAGGCTCTCGATTGTTTGTATATTCACTAGTCGGTATACATTGCCCCATGCCCCAAGCGCTCAGCCCTACCCGCAAACGTATTGTCGACGCCGCGACGAAGCTGTTCTATGCCGAAGGGATTGGCCGCGTCAGCGTCGATGCCGTCGCCGAAAAGGCAGGCCTCACCAAGCGCACGCTTTACTATCATTTCAAGAGCAAGGACGACCTGATCGCCGCTTATCTCGATGGCCGCGACCAGCCGAATCTGAAGCAGATGGCCGGCTGGTTCGACGCCGCCGAAGGCGGTCCCGATCGCAAGGTCGAGGCGATCTTCACCAATCTGGCACGCGTGGCACGCCATCCCAAATGGAAAGGATGTGGTTTCCTGCGAACGGCCGCGGAGCTCGCCGCCATGCCCGGACACCCGGCGATCAAGGTCGGGTCGCGACACAAGGCGAATTTCGAAAAATGGCTGGCCGGCGAAATGTCAGGCCGCAGCATTTTGGAGCCGCAAACCCTGGCGCGCGAAATCGTCCTTCTGATGGATGGCGCGTTCTCGATCATGCTGATCCACCGCAACCCCGACTATATCGAGGCAGCCGGACACGCCGCTGCCATGCTCGTTCGGGCGAGATCCCAAGACAGCGCCTGACGAAGGATTGCTGCCGCGACGATCCGTGCCGGCTAAAACCCAAGCGCCAGCCACGCCGTTCCGGCAAGCAGCGTGACCAGCGTCAGCGGCAGGCCGACCTTGAAGAAGGCGGCGAACGACAGAGTTGTGCCGGAGACCCGCGCGTGCTCCGCGACAATCAGATTGGCGACCGAGCCGAGCAGCGTGAAATTGCCGGCCAGCGTCGAGCTCATCGCGACGATCAGCCAGGCGCGCTCCGGGTTTTCCAGGCCGGGTATGAATGGCCGCAGCGCCAGCACGGCCGGAACGTTGCTCATGATGTTGGACAGCACCGCGGTGAAGCCGGATAGCCGCCAGACATCGTCCAGGCCGAGGTTTTTGGCCGAGGCGATGATGTCAGGGCTGAGCAGCGTCTTCTCGGCGCCGGCGACGACGATGAACAGGCCGGCGAACATGAACAGCAGCGGCCCGTCGATCTCGCGGTAGATGCGCGCCGGCTTGATGGCGCGGGTCACCAGAAGAATGGCGCCGCCGATGAGCGCCGCCTTGGCGACCGGCACGCCGGCAAAGAAAGCGATCGCCAGCCCGATGCAGACGACCACCGCCTTCAGCACCTGTCCCTGCAGCATGCGGCCGCGATAGACTTCGGGGCTGAGTTCGGCCTTGCGCGCGAATTCGGCCCGGTAGACGATGCGCACGATGACGATGACGGCGACGAGGCCAAACAGGGCGACGGGCGCCAGGGCCGCCGAGAAGGCCGGATAGGAAATCCCCGACAGCGCGCCTATGACCATGTTCTGGGGATTGCCGGTGATGGTGGCGACGCTGCCGCAATTCGACGCCGTGGCGGTGGCGATCAGATAGGGAATCGGGTTGCGGTTGATGACACGGGTG
>NZ_RZTA01000136.1:0-14725 GCF_004023115.1 Mesorhizobium sp. M6A.T.Cr.TU.017.01.1.1 | reverse complement strand
GGTTCCAGCGCTCTTTCGGCTCGACCCAGCTGCCGATCTTGGGGCGCGAGGCCAGCAGGCTCTTGGCCATCAGCATCTTGATCGCTTCGCGCACCGCCGAGCGGCTGACGTCGAAGGTCTCCGACCACTTGGCTTCGTTGGGCAGGATGGTTCCCGGCGGATAGTCGCCGCGCACGATCCTCAGACCAATCTCATTGGCCAGCGACGCATGCACGCTCGATCCAGGCATGCGCGCCGCATCCGCACGGCGAACGGCGGTCGGGCGCTCGGCGGACGCCGCCTTGGCCGGTGTTTTTCCCTTATTCGGCTTGCCGTCCCGCATGTGCTCACAAAGTCCGGATTCCGAAGACTGTCAAGCACGGGAAAGACCCCGGGTTGGAAACCCGGCCGCCGTGCACAGATCAGCCAGGATCGACGCCCTGTCAGGCCGTCTTGACGTATTTCCGCCAGCTATGCTCAGGACGAAACCCGAGCACGTCCCGCGCTTTGCGGTTGGAGAGCAGCGTCTCGTATTCGCCAAGTTCGCCCTTAACCGGCACGTCAGGATAAAACCGCCTCAGCAGTTCGGCCGTCGGCAGGTCGGACGAAGTGTCGTCGTTGGCGGCGTTGAACACCTGATAGCCGAGCCCGTCCTTCTCGATAGCGCGCAACGTGATCTGGCCGAGATCGCGCGCGTCGATGTAGCTCCAGGCGATCCGCTTGCGGAAACCCGGATCGGCGAACCATTTCGGAAACAGCGAATATTCGTGCGGTTCGATGACGTTGCCGATGCGCAAAGCGTAGATGTCGATGCCGCTGCGCAGCGCGAAGGCACGCGCCGTCTTCTCGTTGACGATCTTGGACAGCGCATAGCTGTCCATCGGATCGACATCATAGTCCTCGTCGAGCGGGAAATGCGTCGGGTCGCGCGGCTCGTTGGCAAAGACCAGGCCGTAAGTTGTCTCGCTGGAAGCGATCACCACCTTGCGGATGCCGAGCTTCACCGCCGCCTCGATGACATTGTAGGTGCCAAGCGCGTTGATGCGGAACACCTCGTTATCGGGCGTGATCATGATGCGCGGGATCGCCGCGAAATGCACCACGGCATCGACCGGCTGCGCGCGCAGCGACGGGTCGAACTCGTGCAGGCCCATATAGCTGGACAGTGCATTGAACACCTGCCCGCTGTCGGTGATGTCGGTGATCAGCGTGCGCACCTTGGGATTGTCGAGCGGCTTGGTATCGATGTTGAGCACCTGGCAGCCCTGCTCGACCAGATACTGCACGACATGACGCCCGGCCTTGCCGCTGCCGCCGGTGAACATGATCCGCTTGGTCATTTTTGCTCTCCACATTCCGTAGGATTCATGTGTATTGTCAGACAATATGGCATTCCGCAATCGCCGACCATCGCCTGCGGCAAAAACCCGCTTCAACAATTCGCCTGCCAAAGCGCAGCACCGTCATCGATACCAGCAACACAGGACGACACGACATGAATACGACTGCCGCGAGCGAAAAGATCGGCTTCATCGGGCTTGGCCTGATGGGACACGGGATCGCCAAGAACATCGTCGACAAGGGCTATGCCCTGACGTTTCTCGGCCGCAAAAACCGCGCTCCGGCGGACGACCTGCTCGGCCGTGGCGCGAAGGAAGCGGCGACCTCGCGCGATGTCGCAGCGGCATCCGATATCGTCTTCATCTGCGTCACCGGCTCGCGCGAGGTCGAAGCCATCATCCGCGGACCCGGCGGCCTCAAGGAGGGCCTGAAAAAGGGCTCGATGGTCGTCGATTGCTCCACCTCGGATCCGACCTCGACCGTAGCGCTTGCCGCCGAACTCAAGGCGCTCGGCGTCGACTATGTCGATGCCCCGCTCAGCCGCACGCCGAAGGAGGCGTGGGAGGGCACGCTCGACGCCATGGTCGGTGCGTCCGACGCGGTCTTTGCCCGGCTGAAGCCGGTGCTCGACACCTGGGCTGGCCGCATCGTCCATATCGGCGACACCGGCGATGGCCACCGCATGAAGCTGCTCAACAATTTCATCTCGCTGGGCTATGCGGCGATCTATTCCGAGGCGCTGGCGCTGGCGCAGAAGGTCGGCATCTCGCCGCCGCGCTTCGACAGCGTCATCCGCAACGGCCGCATGGATTGCGGCTTCTACCAGACCTTCATGCGCTGGACGCTCGAAGGCGACCGCGACGCGCACAAATTCACCATCGCCAACGCCTTCAAGGACCTCACCTATCTCGAATCGATGGCGGGTGCTGCCGGCATCGCCAACCCGCTCGGCAATGCCACGAAGAACGCCTTCGCCGGCGCCTTCGCCGCCGGGCCCGCCGATCAATATGTGCCGATGCTGGCAACGCATATCGGCAAGATCAACGGCGTCGACCTGACACCGAGCAAGGACGGCAAGTAGTAGAAGATTTGAGGTGACCGACCTTAGTGTTTGGTCAAGGCTGGCGCTGCCCCCTCGGCTGCCTGCCGGGCACCCTCATTCCGGAGTAGGCGCGGTCGGCGAAGCGGCCGATCTCCCCCGCAAGGGGGGGTGAGATTGGACGTCACTTCGGCTTTCGCCAATCGCCAACGTAAGGCAGGGGCAGACGGCGCCAGCCTTGCTGGATGAATTACCGCCGTGACCGTCCGATAACGTCGTCAGTGTTGGCGAGTAGTCTGTGCACTGCCGTGCGGGCTGCAGCCGGCCGCTGGAGACGGATGTTCTTCTCGATGGCCTCATGCAGCGCCTGCGCCCGAGGCTGGTCGCTGGTTTCGCGCGTGACGAAAACGAAGAGGTGGTCGAGCGCCGATTCGATCAGCACGCCGAGCGGCACCAGGAGATCGTTGCCCGAGGCACGCAGGATGGCCAGATGAAAACGGGTATCCGCGCGGGTGCGTTCCGGCAGCGTCGCCGCCTCCCCCATCTCCCGGCAGGCCTGGCTGATCTCGGCCATCTGTTCGTCGCTACGCCGGATCGCGGCAAAGGCGCTGGCTTCCGGCTCGATGATGTGACGAAACTCCTGCACCGTGCGCAGGAACATTTCGCGATCGGGCGCCGTCGCGTACCAGGCGAGCACGTCGCGATCGAGTAGATTCCAGCGCTCCTTCGGCTCGACCCAGCTGCCGATCTTCGGGCGTGAGGCGAGCAGGCTCTTGGCCATCAGCATCTTGATCGCCTCGCGCACGGCCGAGCGGCTGACGTCGAAGGTCTCCGACCATTTAGCTTCGTTGGGCAGGATGGTTCCCGGCGGATAGTCGCCGCGCACGATCCGAAGACCGATCTCGTTGGCCAGCGACGCATGCACGCTCGATCCGGGGATCAGCGCCGCGTCGGCACGGCGAGCGCCGACCGGACGGGCGGCCCGTGCCTTGATCTTGGCCCGTTCCTTGACCGTGGTAAGTCGCTTTTTCGGTCTTGCGTCCGGCATCCACGTTCCCCCGGTGCAGGCTGAACTCAAGGCGCGGCAAAGCAGGAGCGGTTCGCCCCGGCAATGTCGCCTCGCACGTTTCATGAACCGGCGTGACGGGGCGCCCGTCGATCGGACGCCCCGAAAACTGCGAACCTACTTCTGGATGCAGGTGTCGACCGTATCTTTGGTGCACTCGTCGAGACCGGTGAAGACTGGATCGGCGACGGGCTTGCCTTCGACCAGGTCGATCATCACCGAGGGCGCCTTGTAGCCCATCTCGAACGGCCGTTGGCCGACCAGCGCGGTCACCAGACCCTCCTTGGCAATGGCCACTTCATCACCGATCGTATCGGCGGCGCCGATGACGAACTCGTTCTTGGCGATCTTGTCGGCCATCGGCTTGAACAGGTCGCGATAGGGCTGCGGCGCGCCGAACAGCGGCCAGCCGCCCATGATGCCGAAGGCGTCGAGATCGGGATTGGCGGCGAGGATATCGGTCATCGCCTGCACGCCCTTGGCGCCGTCGTCATTGGTGAACACCGGGCAGCCGGCAACTTCGGTCCAGCCGCCCTCGCCGGCGAGCGCCGGGAGATCCTTCTGGCCTGTAAGCGCGTCGCGCATGCCTTGGGCGCGGCGCAGGATGTTGTCGGCCGCCGGATTGCCTTGGATGGTGCAGATCTTGCCGCCATCCGGCTTGCCCTTCTTGATGTACTCGCCGATCTTGTATCCCATCAGGTAGTTGTCGGTGCCGAGATAGGTCTTGCGCAGCCCCGCATCTTCCTTGCTGAGGTCGGCGTCGAGCGTCATGATCGGGATCGACGGATTGGCGCTTTTGATCGTCTGCGCGATCAGCGGCGCGTTGGACGGCGAAATGGCCATCGCCACTGTATCGGGCTTGCTCAGCATGTCCTGAACGATCTGGGCTTCGCCGGCCTCGTCCGAGGTCGATGCCGGGCCGGTGTAGAAGCACTCATACTCCGAGCTGGCATTTTCCTTGTTCCATTTCTGGCAACCCTGGTTGATGGCCTCGAAGAACGGATTGTCGAGCCCCTTCACCACGATGACGAGCTGTTTCTTGGCCAAAGCCGGCCCGGCACCCAACGCCATGACGGCGACGGCGGCGAGCAATAGTGATTTCCTCATGTCAGTCCTCCCTTGAAACAGACGGACACGGCGTGCCCGCCACACAGACCAGCCCGGGTCAAGCGATGACAGAGGTTCGTTTCGCGAGCGCTCGTGTCGCCAAGCCGGGCCGATAAGCATTTCCAGATGCGGTAGCAGACCAGCGCGATACGGACGCTGCCAGATCCTCGACCGATAAACCTCCGCCTACTCCGCCCGGCGAGCCGGAACAGGAGATCGGCATAATCTCCTCCGGCGCTTAGCTAATATCGGCTTGCGACGAACGTCAATTGCTATTTGTCCTACAAAACGGATTTTTCGAAAGAAGCCGCTGTTGACGCCAAGGGGGCATGTGCGTAAATGGGCGAAAGCGCTGTTTCCGGGAGGGGCCGGAAAAGAGCGAGGGCCGCGGCAGAACCGCCGGCCGAAAGCACGGGGAGGAAGCAGTCTGGTGTCGGTTCTCGAACTCACCAATATCTCGAAACATTTCGGCGCCATCCAGGCTGTCAACGACGTTTCGCTCTCGATCGAGGCCGGACAGGTGGTCGGCCTGATGGGCGACAACGGCGCCGGCAAGTCGACGCTGGTCAAGATGATCGCCGGCAATTTCCCCCCGAGCCATGGCACGATGCAGATGGACGGCAAGGATCTGATCCTGCACAAGCCGGTGGAGGCGCGCCAGCACGGCATCGAGATCGTCCATCAGGATCTCGCGCTGTGCAACAATCTGACGGCCGCCGCCAATGTTTATCTCGGACGCGAGCTGCGCCGCGGCATCGGCCCGTTTCGCATCCTCGACTACGCCGCGATGTACAAGCGCGCCGGCCAGATCTTTGCCGAGCTGAAATCCGAGACCCGCCCGCGCGACCTGGTCAAGCAGATGTCGGGCGGCCAGCGGCAAGCGGTGGCGATCGCCCGCACCATGCTTTCGCAAGCCAAGATCGTGCTGATGGACGAGCCGACGGCGGCGATCTCGGTCCGGCAGGTCGCCGAGGTGCTGAACCTGATCCGCCATCTGCGCGACCAGGGCATTGCGGTCGTGCTGATCAGTCACCGCATGCCAGACGTCTTTGATGTTGCCGATCGCGTCATCGTCATGCGGCGCGGCCGCAAGGTCGCCGACAAGACGATCGCGTCGAGTTCGCCCGAGGAAGTCACCGGGCTCATTACCGGCGCCATCGAACAGGTTTGATGTCAGCGGGTTCCACCACGCAAGCAAATAAAGGTCGACGATGGCAGTAACTCTTGACCAGACGATCGCGCAGAAACAGCACACTTTGCTGAGCAGGGTGTTTGCCAGCCAGACCTTCTGGGTGGTGATCGCGGTCATCCTCGCCTGTCTGTTC
Source organism: Mesorhizobium sp. M6A.T.Cr.TU.017.01.1.1 (assembly GCF_004023115.1). Classification (NCBI taxonomy): domain Bacteria; kingdom Pseudomonadati; phylum Pseudomonadota; class Alphaproteobacteria; order Hyphomicrobiales; family Phyllobacteriaceae; genus Mesorhizobium; species Mesorhizobium sp. M6A.T.Cr.TU.017.01.1.1. The sequence goes on along the minus strand of NZ_RZTA01000136.1, from coordinate 8,868 downwards.
CTGTCCGTGGCCACGGATTCCTTCGCCACGACGAAGAACCTCTACAACATCACCCGCAACGTCACTTTCGTCGCCATTGTGGCGCTCGGAATGACGTTTGTCATCATCACCGGCGGCATCGACCTGTCGGTCGGCTCGGTACTTTGCCTGTGCTCGATGGTGCTGGCCGTCACCATGCATGCCGGCTACGGCATCGAGGTCGGCATCGCCGCTGCGATCGCGACAGCGCTGATTATCGGCGCCTTCAACGGCATTTTGATCGCCTATCTCGGCTTTCCGCCCTTCGTGGTGACGCTCGGAATGCTGTCGATCGCCCGCAGCCTGGCCATGGTCGCCTCCAACAACACCGTCGTCTTCCAGTTCGGGCCCGATCACGACAAGCTTCTGGCGTTGGGCGGCGGCGCCTGGGTGTTCGGCATCGCCAATCCGGTGCTCTACACCATCTTGCTGGCGCTGATCACCGGCTTCGTGCTGCGCTGGACGAAATTCGGCCGGCACATCTTCGCCATCGGTGGCAACGAGCATGCGGCGACGCTGACCGGCGTTCCGGTGCGCCAGATCAAGGTCGCGGTCTACATGATCTCGGCGCTGGCAGCGGGCGTTGCCGGCATCATCCAGACCGGCTGGCTGGGCGCCGTCACCACCAATCTCGGCAACGGCATGGAGCTTCAGGTTATCGCCGCCACCGTCATCGGCGGCGCCAATTTGGCGGGCGGCATGGGTACGGCCTTTGGCGCCGTCGTCGGCGCAGCGCTGATCGAGGTGATCCGCAACAGTCTCGGCCTGCTCGGCATCAATGCGTTCTGGCAAGGTACCTTTATTGGCGGCGCTATTCTGATGGCGGTCCTGTTCGACCGGCTACGCAATTTCAGGCGCAACGAATAGGACCATGATCCCGAACCGAAGGTCCGCGCCGGCGAAAGCGGCGCTGACCGTCGGTTCGGATAAGATCATTGTCAAACAAAAGACAGTCTGATGGTGAAATCCCTCTTCAGCCTCGACGGACGGCTGGTGCTGATCACCGGTTCCGGCCAGGGAATCGGCTTTGCCCTGGCGCGGGGCCTTGCCGAGCATGGCGCGAGCGTGGTGCTGAACGGCCGCGATCCGGGCAAGGTCGCTGGTGCGGTGGCAAGGCTGGGCGACGCCGGCTTCAAGGCGCATGCCTCGATCTTCGACGTGACCGATTTTCATGCGGTCGATGAAGACATTGCCCGGATCGAGGCCGAGATCGGCGCCATCGACATCCTCGTCAACAATGCCGGCGTGCAGTTCCGCGCGCCGCTCGAGGATTTTCCCGAGGAGCAGTGGGAGCGCCTGTTCAAGACCAATGTCTCGGGCGCCTTCCACGCCGGCAAGGCGGTGGCCCGGCACATGATTCCGCGCGGCAAAGGCAAGATCATCAACATCGGTTCGGTGCAAAGCGAGCTCGCCAGAACCGGCATCGCGCCCTACACGGCGACCAAGGGCGCGATCAGGAACCTGACCAGGGGCATGTGCGCCGACTGGGCGAAACACGGCCTGCAGATCAATGCCATCGCGCCCGGCTATTTCCGCACCGAGATGAACCAGGCGCTGGTCGACAATCCGGAATTCTCCGCCTGGCTGGAGAAGCGCACGCCGGCCGGGCGCTGGGGCAATGTCGATGAACTGATCGGCGCCGCAGTCTTCCTGGCGTCGGATGCATCGTCCTTCGTCAATGGCCACACGCTTTATGTCGACGGCGGCCTGACCGCGTCGGTTTGAGAGGTGGCGCCTTCCCCTTCTCCCCTTGTGGGAGAAGGTGGCCTCGCGAAGCGAGGTCGGATGATGGATGTTCCAGCTTGGCAATAGCAAAGATCCACCGCCTCATTTCTTCCAACACCCCTCATCCGTCTCGACACTAACGCGCCGATCCACCTTCTCCCACAAGGGGAGAAGGGGCGCTAAGCTATCGCTCAGTCTGAAAATCCGCTGCTATAGCTTATCGCAGGCACCTGGCGTGCGCAGGTGCCTTGACGCGGACACTAAGCCCGCCGCACTATCCCCATTGCAGGCGAAGGGAGGCCAGTCGCCTGCGGGAGGATATACCCATGACGGAAGCGATCAGGCTCTACTGGGGCCGGTTCGGACATGTTTCTGTCCTGAACGTCGCCAGCGACTTCGTCACCCATGCCCATGTCGAGGCGCACATCATCATCTGGCTGGAAGGCACGGCCGGCGAGATGACCATCGGCCGCGAGACGGTGCGACTTGGACCGGGCACCGCCGCCGGCATCAATTCCTTCCAGCCGCACAGCCACGCTCTGTCCCGCGACGGCCGGCCCGGCCTGTTCCTCGCCTTCTACATCGATCCGGACTGGGCGCGACGACGCCGCGATCTGCCGTCCGCCGCGCCGCTGTTCTCGACGTCGGCGATCGTGCTGGAGCCATGGCTGCACAAGGCGGCGGCCAACCTTCTCGACCATCTCAGCGACAATGAGAGCATCGACGACATCGCCAATTACGAGATCGAGCGTTTTATCGACAGCCTGCTCGATGCTGCTGACGCTTCGGCCCCGCCGGTGACGCGCGCCCGCGTCCATACCATGCAGGACTTCCGCGTTCGCAAGGCGATCCAGCTGATGAAGGCCAATGTCTGCGAGCGCATCTGCTTCGATGACGTTGCGCGCAGCGTCGGCCTGTCGCGGCCGCATTTCTTCGCGCTGTTCAAGGAGCGGACCAATCTGACGCCCAACGTCTATTGGAACACGCTGCGCATGGAAGAAGCGGTGCGGCAGTTGCAGTGGTCGCAGGAGCCGCTGATCTCAGTGGCCTGCAATCTCGGCTTCACCACGCAGGGCAATTTCTCGCGCTTCTTCCGCGACCATGTCGGCGTTCCGCCGACACTCTATCGCGAGGCGGCGCGGGCCATTTCCTGAACCATTTTCAGACTATTTGATAGGTGTTCAAGACGCATTGATAAGCGCCGCCGGGCTCGCCGCCCTACCCTCGCGACACACATATTTGCAAGGGAACGATCATATGGCGAAAGTCACCATCTCCAGCGTCATCGACGCACCGGTCGAAAAGGTCTGGGCGCGCATACGCGACTTCAACGGCCTGCCGAGCTGGCACCCGCGCATGGTCGAGAGCCATATCGAGGACGGCAAGGATGCCGGCACGATCGGCTGCGTGCGCAATTTCGAGCTCGCCAGCGGCGCCCGTATCCGCGAAAAGCTGCTCGACTTCTCCGACGACAATTTCCTTGTCAGCTATTCCATCCTGGAGACGCCGCAGCCGCTCACCAATCACAAGGCGACACTGCGATTGCGGCGGGTGACCGACGGCGACCGCACCTATGCCGAATGGACCGCCAGCTTCGACGCTGCTCCGGAAGAGGCCGACAAATTGGCCGAGGGCATGGGCGCCAACGTTTTCCAGGGCGGCTTCAACGCCCTGAAGAATCATTTCGCCGGTCAAGGTTGAACTGAATTGGGCTGACAAACAGGAGCGTTCCATGGCGCTTGCATTGCAGACTTTTTCGACGGTGAAGGACGCGAATGCGGCATTGAAAGCTGCCGGCACCCGCTATCTCGGCGGCGGCACGCTGGTCGTGCGCGCCGCCAATGAAGGCGATGTCTCGGTCTCCAGCCTTATCAGGTCGACCGAACCGGTGCTGTCGGCCATCACCGTTTCCGGCAGCGAGGTCCACATCGGCGCTTCGGTGACCATGGCGGCGATCGCCCGTCACCCGGATCTCGCTGCGCTTAGCGGCGCGGCGCGCGCCGTCGGCGGCCCGGCGATCCGCAACATGGCGACAGTCGGCGGCAATCTCTTCGCCCCGGCGCCCTATGGCGATTTCACCGTCGCGCTGCTGGCGTTGGATGCCAGCGTCAGCACCGATGGCGGTGACCTGCCGATCGAAACCTTCCTGGCAAAACGCGAAAGCCACCACGCCATCGTCACCGCGGTCGGCTTCAGCTTGCCAGTAGATGGCGGCTTTCGCTTCCTGAAAGTGTCGAGGGTCAAGCCGAAGGGCGTCTCGGTGCTCAGCATCGCCGCCGTGCTGGAGCAGGCGCCGGACGGCACCGTGTCTTCGGCGCGGATCGCGCTTGGCTGCATGGCTGACCGTTCGATGCGCGCCAAGGCGGCAGAAAAGGCGCTGCTCGGCAGGAAACTCACCAGCGATGGCATCGCGCCAGCACTTGCCGCAGCCAGCGACGGGACCTCGCCCGTCACCGATCCGATCGCCAGTGCCTGGTATCGCAACGAAGTCCTATCGGTCCATCTCGGCCGGCTGCTGCTCGGCTGAAATTGCTCATTGGGGCGCGCGCTTGCTTGGCTGCGCGCAAGGAGGAAAACATGGCAAAGGTCCCGGTTCAGTTCACGCTCAACGGCGCGGAGAAGGCCGAATTCATCGACAGCGGCACGACGCTGCTTCATGCACTGCGCGACAAGATCGGCGACACCTCGCCGAAAGGCGGCTGCCATCAAGGCACATGCGGCGCCTGCTCGGTCATCATCGACGGTGAGCTCCGGCTTTCCTGCCTGACGCTGGCCGAGACCTGCAACGGCGCGACCATCACCACGACGTCAGGGCTTTCGGAAGGCGGCGTGCTGCATCCTTTGCAGCGCGCCTTCCTCGACGCCTTCGCCACGCAATGCGGCTTCTGCACGCCGGGCATGATCATGGCGGCCAAGGTTCTGCTCGACCACACGCCGAACCCCAGCCGCGAGGAAGTTGTCGAGGCGCTGTCGGGCAATATCTGCCGCTGCACGGGCTACGAGCCGATCATCCAGGCGGTGCTGACCGCCGCACGGTCCAATTCGCAGCATGCGGCTTGAGGGGAGTAAAAAAAGATGGAACTCCGCAAGAGCTATTTCGCCGACCAGCGCAAGGACGATCTGCACGAGATCGGCCAGCCCCGGCCGCGCTCCGATTCACCCGGTCATGTCACCGGCAAGACCGCCTATTTCGCCGACCGCAACTTTCCCGGCATGGTGCACCTGAAAATGGTGCGCAGCCCGCACCATCACGCCCGCATCCGCAGCATCGACATATCAGAGGCGGAAAAACATCCAGGCGTCGTCAAGGTGCTGACGGCTAAGGATGTGCCGCACAATGTCTACACCATCCTGATCCTGATCCAGATCGGGCCGGAGGACGAGACGGTGCTGGCCGACGGCAAGGTGCGCTGGAAGGGCGAGGCGGTGGTGGCGGTGCTGGCAGAGACCGAGCGTGCCGCCCAGGAAGCGGCGGCCAAGGTCAAGGTCGACTACGAGGTGCTGCCGGCCGTCTTCGACATGGAGGAGGCGCTAAAACCCGGCGCGCCGATCGTGAACGAATATCACGGCCAGAACTATTACCTCTATGACAGCGGCGAATGCCGAAAGGTGCGCTTCGGCGATGTCGAGGCAGGCTTCGCCGGCGCCGACCATGTCCTGGAACAGACCTACCAATCCTCGCCGATCGAGCACGCGCCGACCGAGACGACCGGCTGCGTCGTGGCGCCGGAGGGCAATGACCGCTTCACCTGCTATACCAACACGCAGGCGATGTTCTTCACGCTCGACAACACTTCGATCATCCTGCAGATGCCCGGCAACAAGCTGCATTTCGTCGGCGGCACCGTCGGTGGCGGTTTCGGCGGCAAGGTCGACGTCATCGTCGAGCCAATCGCCATCCTCGGCGCCAAGCTGACCGGGCGTCCGGTCTCCTTCATCTACAGCCGCGAGGAGGAGATGCAGATCTCCTCGCCGCGCGCGGCGGAAAAGGTCGTCATCAAGGACGGCGTCATGAAGGACGGCCGAATCGTCGCCCGCAAGGTCACCGGCTACACCGATGCCGGCGCCTATTCGCGCCATTCGCCCTATGGCGCGCAGAAGGGCGCTGGCCACTATCCCGGCCCCTATACGATCCCGAATGTGTGGATCGACACCTATTGCGTCTACACCAACCGCACGCCCTCCTCCGCCATGCGCGGCTTCGGCGTCACCATTGGCGATTTCGCGCTGGAGGTGCAGATGGACAAGCTTGCCCGGCTGATCGGGATGGACCCGCTCGAATTTCGCTTCATCAATGCCTACCGCGACGGCGACATGAAAGCGCATCGCCAACCGACGGAAGGGGCCGCGCTGATCGAGTGCATGCAGGAAGCGTCGCGCGCCGCCAACTGGCCGGTGGCGGAAAAATATCTGGCCATGTCCTCCTACGCGAAGGGAGCTTGAGATGGCGATCAGGCGCGGACGCGGCGTGGCCGCGATCAACTACCCGACCGGCATGAATCTCGGCGGCGACCCAACCCAGGCCCTGGTGCATTCGACCCCGACCGGCAATTTCATGGTCACGCTTTCCAGCGTCGATCTCGGCCAGGGCATGAAGCAGATCATGGCGCAGATCTGCGCCGAGACGATCGGCGTGCCGACCGACCGCGTCGTCGTCGACACCGCCGACACCGACACCGGTCCGCACTGCATGGGCACCTTCGCCTCGCGCGGCACGCATCGGGCCGGCAACGCCGTCATCCAGGCGGCCAGGGAAGCCCGCCAGGTGATGCTGGAAGTGGCGGCCGAGGAGCTGGAAGTGAATGCCTCGGACCTCGAGACCGACGGCTTGGGCAACATCCTGGTCAAGGGTGCGCCGCAGAAATCGATCTCGATCTTCGATGTCGCGCTGTCGGCGCATTTCAAGCACGGCCGCTCGATTTCCGGCCGCGGCATGTTTTTGATCCCCCGCTCCTACCCGGAGAAAGAAACCGGCGCGATGAAGCCGTCGACCTGCTATGCGCATGCCTGCACGGTGGCGGAAGTCGAGGTCGATGACGAGACCGGCGAAGTCACCGTGCTGACGGTCAAGAACGTCTTCGAGATCGGCCGCGCGCTCAACCCGAAAATGGTCGAGCAGCAGCTTGTCGGCGGCTCGTGGATGGGCATCAGCCATGCGCTCTATGAGACGACCGAACCCTATTACCCAAGTCGCGATCATGGCGGCACCGATTTCAACCAGTACCTGATGCCGGGCCCGGGTGATCTCGCGCAAACCGAGATCATCGTGCTGGAACGGCCCTCGGCCGATGGGCCGTACGGCGCCAAGGGGCCAGGCGAAATGTGCGCCAACCCGCAAATCCCGGCGGTCGCCAATGCCGTCTTCGACGCCGTCGGCGTGCGCATCGACACGCTGCCAATCACGCCGGAGCGCATCCTGCGGGCGCTGAAGGCGCAAGCCGGCGCGCCAAACTGAGTGTTGGAAATGCCCAAGAGAAGCGCCGAAACTGTCGCGACCTCGCCGGAGGCGGTGGCGTCGCGCCTCGCCGCCTCGCGCTATCTGGCTGATGAAAGCCTGGCCACCGCCATCTTCCTGGCGATCCGGCTGGGCAAGCCGTTGCTGCTCGAAGGCGCGCCCGGCGTCGGCAAGACGGAAGCGGCGAAGGCGATAGCCGAGCTGCTCGGACGCGATCTGGTGCGGCTGCAGTGCTATGAGGGCATCGACGCCGCGCACGCGCTCTACGAATGGAATTACCAGCGCCAGCTGCTTGCCATCCGCCATGCCGGCGAGCATGAGGTCGACATCTATGACGACCGCTTCCTGATCGCGCGGCCGCTGCTGCAGGTGCTGAAGGCGCCGGAAAAGCGCGTGCTGCTGGTCGACGAGATCGATCGCTCGGACCACGAGTTCGAAGCGCTGCTCCTGGAATTCCTTTCCGATTTCCAGATCAGCATCCCCGAGCGCGGCACCATCCGCGCCACGGCGCAGCCGATCGTCATCCTGACCTCGAACCGCACCCGCGAACTGGCGGAAGCGCTGCGGCGGCGCTGCGTCTACCACTGGATCACCTATCCCGGCGCCGAGCGCGAGGCCGAGATCATCATGCTGCGCGCCGGTGAAGTCGCCGAGGCGACCGCACGTGCCGTGGCTTCTGCCGTGCGCGACATCCGCGCCCGCCCGCTGGCCAAGCCGCCGGGCATCGCCGAAGCGGTCGAATGGGCGAACGCCGCGACGATCCTCGAAAAAGGCGGCAGCCCGTGGCCGGAAGCGTTCCGCCGCGCCATCGGCGTGCTGATCAAGGACGAGGAGGATCTGTCCTACATCGCGCCTGAGCTTGGCCGGATCGTCGAGGAGGCACTGGCGTGAGCGCCACAGCCTTGCCCCGGGCGGCTGCGCCCTTGCTCGGCTTCGGACGGCTGCTGCGCCGCTATGGCTTTCCGGTGGCGCCCGAGCAGGTGTCCGGCTTCATGCAGGCGGTGACGCTGCTTGGCCCGCGCTCTATGGCCGATATCCGCGAAGCAGCCCTTGCCACGCTTGCGCCGCCGCCCGACCGCCGCGATGAATTCGAGGCTCATTTCCAAAGCCATTTCTATGGCAACACCGCGGCTGTGGTCGAAGGCGAGGCCGACGAGGAAACCCGTATCAAGGACGACGGCGGCACCAGAGACGAAGAGAGCGAGGTGGCGCGCCAGGAGGAAGGTGGCGAGCTATCGTCTGGCGCCGAACAGTTGAGCGCCCGCGACTTTCAGCGCGACGGCAACGGGCTTGCTGCCTTCCGCCGCAAGCTTTCCGCCGCCCTGCCCGCTCGCCGCTCCTTCCGCACCGTGCGCACGCACGCGCGCGGCAAGCTCGATCTGCGCCGGTCGCTGCGAGAAATCGTCAGCGCCGATGGCGATGTGCCATCGCCGCTGCTGCGCCGCAGGCAGACCGTGCCGCGCAAGCTGCTGATCCTGATCGACGTGTCGGGCTCGATGAAGCTGCATACATCGGACTATCTCAAACTGGCGCATGCGGCGGTGCAGGGCGCAGACCGGGCTGAAATTTTCACCTTCGGCACGCGGCTGACCCGCATCACCGGGGCGTTGCGCATCCGCGACCGCGACCAGGCGCTGGCCCGCGTGGCAGCGCTGGTCGACGACTGGGAC
>NZ_RZTA01000135.1:0-14827 GCF_004023115.1 Mesorhizobium sp. M6A.T.Cr.TU.017.01.1.1 | reverse complement strand
ACAGAGGGGGGCGCGACAGAACGTCGACTTTGCGGATTGGCGTTCTTTCTTGCTACGCTCGTTGCCCTCCTCCTCGCCACCCCCGCCTCCGCAGCAAAAATCGACGACCAGTTTCACGCCTGGCTGCAAGCCGACCTCTGGCCCGACGCCAATGCCAAAGGCATCTCCAGAAAAACCTTCGACGCCGCCTTCGACGGCGTCAAGCCGAACCTCAAACTGCCCGACCTGGTGATGCCGGGCAAAAAAGCGACGACACCGCAGAAGCAGCATCAGGCGGAGTTCGGTTCGCCCGGCGCCTATTTCGCCGAAAAGACGGTTCGCGCCGTCACATCAGGCGGTCGGTCGCGCGCGGCGGCCAATGCCAGGACGATCGCCGCGATCGAGAAACGCTACGGCGTGCCGGACGAGGTGCTGCTGGCGATCTGGGGCCGCGAGACCGGCTTCGGCGCGGCGAAAATGCCTTACGATGCTTTCGAAGTGCTGGGCACCAAGGCGTTCATGGCGACCAGGAAGGACTTCTTTCGCACCGAGTTGCTCGCAGCGCTCGAGATCGTCGAGCGTGGGCTGGCCCCTGTCAGCGCGATGAAGTCGTCCTGGGCAGGCGCGCTCGGCCAGCCGCAGTTCATGCCGAGTTCGTTCCTGAACCATGCCGTCGATTTCGATGGCGATGGTCGGGCCGACATCTGGAACTCGGTGCCGGACACGCTGGCCTCGATCGCCAACTATCTCGTCCACTATGGTTGGGTGAAGGGCCGCGGCTGGGGTTTCGAGGTGACTGTGCCTGAAACGGTTTCCTGCTCGCTCGAAGGTCCGGACCAGGGCAAGAGGATTTCCGAATGGGCTGATATGGGCATCAAGCGGGTCGCGGCAAAGCCGTTTCCGGCGCGCGAGTTGAAGGCCGAAGGCTTTCTTTTGATGCCGGCCGGCCGTAGCGGCCCGGCCTTCATCGTCACGCCCAATTTCTACGTGCTGAAGCAATACAACACCAGCGATCTCTACGCCCTGTTCATCGGCCACGGCGCTGATCGCATCGCCCATGGCGACAGCAATTTTTCCGGCAGCTGGGGCGCGGTCGGCGGGCTCCACAGGTCGGACATCGCCACCTTGCAGCGCGCACTGGAGGCCGAGGGCTACGATGTCGGCAGCGCCGACGGCCTGCCCGGTTTCAAGACGCGCCGCTCGATCGGCAAGTGGCAGGCCGGGAACGGTCGCGCCGCCACCTGTTTTCCCGACGCCGACTTGGTCACCGCGTTGAAATAGCTGCACTCCGGGTGTCGCGCCACGGCCGTGGTGGCTGCCCGATCTGGTCCAACCAACAGCTTTGCAAATGCTCGTTGCCGTGCTTGAAAGCGCCGGATATGGTGAGGCGGAACTGGGCAAAAATTGCCGCGACAACCGGTCCAGGGGCCATCGTTCGGTTAGAGCGCCGCGCGTCCGTTGGACGCGCAAAGGACGCTCTAAGACTTTGGACTACACATCGTGCTTTCCGAAAATCGATTCCGATTTTCGGGCCGATGTGGCAAAGAACGCTGCAACCCTGAGCCGGGAACTCAGGTCAACAAAACAGGGAACAGTTAAAAATGATGATGGAAAAGTTTGCTCTACGCTCCCGCTTCTTGCTCGCGGGCGCAGCCATGTCCGCGCTGCTTCTGGCCGGCGCGCCTGCCTTTGCCGTGACGCCCGCCGACACGCTGGTCGAGGGTTTCGCGATCGACGACATCATCTCCATGGATCCGGGCGAAGCGTTTGAGCTGTCGACCGCCGAGGTCACCGGCAACACCTACGATCTGCTCGTCCGCCTCGACTTGAGCGATACGTCCAAGGTCAAGGGCGATCTCGCCGAAAGCTGGACGGTCTCCGACGACGGCCTGGTCTATACTTTCAAGCTCAAGCCCGGCCTGAAATTTGCCTCGGGCAATCCGATCACGGCGGCGGACGTCGCCTATTCGTTCGAGCGCGCCATCAAGCTCGACAAGAGCCCGGCCTTCATCATCGGACAGTTCGGCATCAATGGCGACAACGTTGCCGATAAAGCCAAGGCTGTCGATGACACGACGTTCCAGTTCACTGTCGACAAAGCCTATGCGCCGAGCTTCGTCTTGAACTGCCTGTCGGCGACCGTCGCCTCGGTCGTCGATGCCAAGCTCGTCAAGGAGCATGTCGCCGCGGTCACGCCGAGCGCCGACTACAAATACGACAATGACTTCGGCAACGCGTGGCTGAAGACCGGCTATGCCGGCTCGGGCGCCTTCAAGCTGCGCGAATGGCGGGCCAATGAGGTCGTCGTCATGGAGCGCAACGACAATTATCACGGCGAAAAGGCCAAGCTTGCCCGCGTCATCTACCGCAACATGAAGGAAAGCTCGGGCCAGCGCCTGGCGCTCGAGGCCGGCGACATCGACGTTGCCCGCAATCTGGAGCCGAACGACCTCGACGCCATCGCCAAGAATGCCGATCTCACCACCACCAGCGCGCCGAAGGGCACGGTCTATTACATCAGCCTCAATCAGAAGAACCCGAATCTCGCCAAGCCCGAGGTTCGCCAGGCCTTCAAATATCTCGTCGACTATGATGCCTTGAGCTCGACCATCCTCAAGGGCATCGGTGAGATCCACCAGACCTTCCTGCCCAAAGGCGTGCTCGGCGAACTGGACGAGAACCCGTTCAAATTCGATCTCGCCAAGGCCAAGGAACTGCTCGCCAAGGCCGGTCTCGCCGACGGTTTCAGCGTCACCATGGACGTGCGCAACACCCAGCCGGTGACCGGCATGGCGGAATCGTTCCAGCAGACGCTGGGACAGGCCGGCGTCAAGCTGGAGATCATTCCCGGCGACGGCAAGCAGACGCTGACCAAATACCGCGCCCGCAACCATGACATCTATATCGGCCAGTGGGGCCAGGATTATTTCGATCCAAACTCCAACGCCCAGACTTTCGCCAGCAACCCCGACAATTCGGATGAAGGCAAGACCAAGACGCTGGCCTGGCGCAACGCCTGGGACATTCCGGACTTGAGCAAGGAAACCGAAGCAGCCTTGCTCGAGAAGGATCCGGCCAAGCGCGCCGCAATGTACCAGGATCTGCAGAAGAAGATCCTCGAAACCAGTCCTTTCATCATCGTTCACCAGCAGCTGGAAGTGGCCGGCCTGCGCAAGAACCTCAAGGGCTTCGCGCTCGGCCCGAGCTTCGACACCAACTTCGTCGGCCAGATCTCCAAGGAATGATGCCGGCGGACGCGCCGCATGAGCACTGTTGAAAGCGAAGCGACGGCAGGGCGCGGCAGCGCCCGTGCTGTCGCTGTCGCGTCGTCGATCGCCCGCTTCCTGGTCATCGCGGTAACCACCTATCTCGGTCTTCTCGCGGTGACCTTCTTCATCGGCCGGGTGATCCCGATCGACCCGGTGCTTGCGGTGCTCGGCGACCGGGCGCCGGCCAATGTCGTCGAGCGCACACGCCGCGAGATGGGGCTCGACCTGCCGCTGATCGAGCAGTTCTACATCTATGTGAAGAATGCCCTGAACGGCAATTTCGGCACATCGGTGCTGACCACCAATCCGGTGATGACCGACATCCGCCGCGCCTTTCCGGCGACGATCGAGCTGGCGACGCTGGGGACGCTGATCGGTTCGGTGATCGGCGTGCCGCTCGGCGTGCTGGCCGCCGTCAAGCGCGGCAGCATCATCGACCAGATCGTGCGCATCATCGGCCTGGTCGGCTACTCCGTGCCGATCTTCTGGCTGGGATTGCTGGCGCTTGTGCTGTTCTATGCCAAGCTGCAATGGGTGGCTTTTCCCGGCCGCCTCGACATCGTCTACGAATACACCTTCACGCCGATCACCGGCTTCTATCTTCTGGATGCTCTGTGGCAGCGGCAGTGGGATGTGTTTTTCGATGCCTTTCGCCACATCATCCTGCCGGCCTCGTTGCTCGGCTATTTCTCGCTTGCCTATGTCAGCCGGATGACTCGCTCGTTCATGCTGAACGAGCTTGCCCAGGAATACATCGTCGCAGCGCGCGCCAAAGGCCTGTCGGAGACACGCATCATCTGGGGGCACGCGCTGCGCAACGCGGCGGTGCCGATGGTCACCGTGATTGCGCTTTCCTATGCCGGCCTGCTCGAAGGCTCGGTGCTGACCGAGACCGTGTTTTCATGGCCGGGTATCGGCCTCTACATCACCAATTCCCTGCAGAACGCCGACATGAACGCGGTGCTCGGCGGCACCATCGTCATCGGCTCGGTCTTCATCGGCATCAATCTCCTGTCCGACCTGCTCTACCGAGTGCTCGATCCGAGGACCAAAGTGAGATGAGCGCAGAGGCGATACAAAGCCGTCGCGACTGGCTGCTCAGCGAGCGGCCGGCATCGCGCATGCAGGCAAGGCTCGGCCGCGCCTATGTGGCGTGGCGGCGCTTTTCCGCCAACCGGCTGGCGTTTCTCGGCCTGCTCATCATCATCGCTTTGCTGGTGGTCGCGGCCTTTGCCGATGTGCTGGCGCCCTATTCGCCGACAATCGGCGACCTCAAGGGCTCGCGCCTCCTGGCGCCGAGTGCCGAGCATTGGTTCGGCACCGACGACCTCGGCCGAGACATCCTTTCGCGCGTCATCTTCGGCTCGCGATGGACGCTCTACGTCGTCATTCTCGTCGCCGTCATTGCCGCCCCTATCGGCCTGCTGGTCGGCACGGTCGCCGGCTATGCCGGCGGCTGGATCGATGCGATCCTGATGCGCATCACCGACATCTTTCTGGCCTTTCCGAAGCTGATCCTGGCGCTGGCCTTTGTCGCCGCACTTGGCCCCGGCATCGAGAACGCAGTGCTCGCCATCGCCATCACCTCGTGGCCGCCTTACGCGCGCATTGCCCGCGCCGAAACGCTCACCGTGCGCAATTCGGATTACATCAAGGCGGTGCAATTGATGGGTGCCTCGCCGTTCCGCATCGTGCTTCGCCACATCATGCCGCTCTGCATCTCGTCGCTGATCATCAGGGTGACGCTCGACATGGCCGGCATCATCCTGACCGCCGCCGGTCTCGGCTTCCTCGGCCTCGGCGCGCAACCGCCGCTGCCGGAATGGGGCGCGATGATCGCGTCGGGCCGCCGCTTCGTGCTCGACCAGTGGTGGGTGGCCGGTGCGCCGGGCTTTGCCATCCTCATCGTCAGCCTCGGCTTCAACCTGCTCGGCGACGGCCTGCGCGATGCGCTCGACCCCCGGAGTGGTGATCAATGAGTAGCGACCAATGAGCACGCTGCTGGAGGTCGACGATCTGAGCGTCACCTTTCCGACGCGCACCGGCCTGATCGAGGCAGTGCGCGGCGTCTCCTTCTCGCTTGGTCGCGAGCGGCTCGGCATCGTCGGCGAGAGCGGTTCCGGCAAGTCGCAGACCGGCCGCGCCATCATGGGCCTGACCCCGCCGCAGGCCGAGGTCACTGCCAACAAACTTGCCTTCGACGGCATCGACCTGCTTGCAGCGCCGCCCCGCGACCGCCGGGCGCTGCGCGGAAAACGCATCGCCATGATCCTGCAGGATCCGAAATACTCGCTCGACCCGGTGATGAGCATCGGCCGCCAGATCGTCGAGACGCTGCGCACGCATGAGAAGGCCGGCAAGGCCGAAGCCCGCGACCGCGCGCTCGCCATGCTGGAGGCCGTGCAGATCCGTGATCCGGCCCGTGTCTTCGACCTGCATCCGCACGAGGTCTCGGGCGGCATGGGCCAGCGCGCCATGATCGCCATGATGCTGATTGCCGGGCCGGAAATGATGATCGCCGACGAGCCGACCTCGGCGCTGGACGTCACCGTGCAGCTCGACGTGCTCGGCATCCTCGACAAGCTGGTCAGCGAGCGCGGCATGGGGCTGATCTTCATCTCGCACGATCTGCGCCTGGTCTCGTCCTTCTGCGACCGGGTGATCGTCATGTATGCCGGCAAGGTGGTCGAGCAGCTGGCGGCGTCGGAGCTCGGCCGCGCCCAGCATCCCTATACGCGCGGGCTGCTCAACTGCATGCCCAAGATCGGCGCCGACCGCCACCCGCTGCCCGTGCTCGACCGCAAGCCGGAGTGGGCGGCATGACTTCGGCCCTTTCCGTCGACAGGCTGGAGGTGATCTTCGACCGTTTTCGCGCGCTGAAGGGCGTCAGCCTCGACGTGCTGTCAGGCGAATCCTTCGGCCTGGTCGGCGAATCCGGCTCCGGCAAATCGACGCTTCTCAGGGCAATCGCCGGCCTCGCACCGGCCGCTTCGGGCAGCATCACCGTCAACGGAAAAAGACTCGGCGCGCGCCGTGACAAGGCTTTCTATCGTGAGGTGCAGATGGTCTTCCAGGACCCTTACGGCTCGTTGCATCCGCGCCAGACCGTCGACCGCCTGCTGCAGGAGCCGCTCGCCATCCACGGCTTTGCGGATGGTGAGAAACGCATCCAGCGGGCGCTGGACGAAGTCGGCCTAGGGACCGGCTTCCGCTTCCGCTATTCGCATCAATTGTCGGGCGGCCAGCGCCAGCGCGTCGCCATCGCGCGGGCGCTGATCCTCGAGCCGTCGATCCTGCTGCTCGACGAGCCGACCTCTGCACTCGACGCTTCGGTGCAGGCCGAAGTGCTCAACCTGCTGGAAGAGATCCGGCGTCGGCGCAAGCTGACCTTCCTGATGGTCAGCCACGACCTCGCCATCATCACCCATATGTGCGAGCGGCTGATGGTGATGCAGAATGGCGAGGCGGTCGAACACCTCACCGCGGACGATCTCGTCCGGCGTCACGTGACGAAGGACTACACGCGCAACCTGCTCAGGGCGAGCGAAGGGTTTGTGAGGGTGTAGTTTTCTGCGTCGAGCTCCGTCGCGCCCCCCTCCTGCCGGACATCTCCCCCACAGGTGGGGAGATTGGCCGTCATCGATGGCTTCGCCTATCGTCACAGGAGTGAGCGCGGCGCCGAAACCGCAGATCTCCCTCCTTGTGGGGGAGATGTCCGGCAGGAGGGGGGCGCGAAGGAACGCGACGCAATTCGCAAGCGCCCTGTCAGGCCACGCTGCCTGTAGGAACCTCGTCGCCACCGTTTGCGCTCGTGTCGTCTTCCGGCGTCGTCTTAGGCTCCTTGATCCTGAACCACGTCACATAAAGCGCCGGCAAGAACAGCAGCGTGATCGCCGTGCCGGCGATGATGCCGCCCATCATGGCATAGGCCATCGGCCCCCAGAACACTTCGCGCGCGATCGGGATCAGCGCCAGGCTGGCGGCCGCCGCCGTTAGCGCGATCGGCCGCATGCGATGCTCGGTCGCCTCGATGACGGCTGCCCAGCGGTCCTTGCCCTCGGCGACAAGTTGCTCGATCTGCACGATCAGGATGACCGAGTTGCGGATCAGGATGCCGATCAGCGCCAGCACGCCAAGGATGGCGACGAAGCCGAGCGGCGCCCCGCTCGGTACCAGTGCCGCCACCACGCCGATCAGGCCGAGCGGCGCCACCGCCACGACTAGGAACAGACGCTGGAAGCTCTGCAACTGCACCATCAGGATGGTCGCCATGACAAACAGCATCAGCGGCACCACGGCAGCGATCGGCCCCTGGCTGTTGGCGCTTTCTTCGACCGAGCCGGCGGTGGCGATCGAATAGCCCGGCGGCAATTTGGTGATGAAGGCGTCGACAGACGGCTTCAACTCGTTGACCACGGTGGCGGGCAGCACGTCGCCGACCAGACCGGCGCGCACGGTGATGGTCGGGATCCGGTCGCGGCGCCACACCGTCGGCTGTTCGAGCTCGTAGCGGAAGTTCGCCACCGCAGCGAGCGGGATCGCCTCGCCTGTCCCGGTCGGCAACTGCATGTTCTGCAGCGTGCCGATCGAACCCCGTTCGGCCTCGCGCGAGCGGGCCACCACGTTGATCAGATAGGTCGCGTCGCGCACCTGGGTGATGGTGGAGCCACCCACCGTGCTGTTCAGCGCGCTGGCAATGTCCGAAGAGGTGATGCCGAGTTGCCGTGCCTTATCCTGCAGCACGTCGACCCTCAGCACGCGCTCGGGCTCGTTCCAGTCGAAAGTGGGTGCGGCCAGCTTCGGATTGGCGGAAATGATGCCGGCGAATTCCTGCGCCAGCGTCCGTACCGTCTGGACGTCAGGACCGCCGACGCGGTACTGCACCGGCCGCCCGACCGGCGGCCCGAGCTCGAGCGGCTTGACGAAGGCGTCGGTGCCGACGAACTCGTCGCGCAGCAGCTTTTCCAGGGCCGGCTTGACCCGGTTGCGCGCCTCGATGCTCTTGGTGACGATGACGGTCTGGCCGAAATAGGGATTGCCCGGCTGCACATCATAGGTCAGCACGAAGCGAACCGCGCCCTGGCCGATATAGGAGCTGAAGCGGTCGACATCGGAATTGCCGACCAGAGCCCGCTGCTCGAAGCGCTCCATCTGGTCCCGGGTCTCGGCGATCGAGGAGTTCTGCGGCAGGTTCCAGTCGACGATCAGTTCCGGCCGGTCGGATGGTGGAAAGAACTGCTGCTGGACGAGGCCGAAGCCGGCCAGCGAAGCCCCGAACAACAGCACGGTTGCGATGATGGTCAGCCAGTGATGACGCACCGAGCCGACGAGGATGCGTCGGAACAGCGCGGTGAAGCGGCCGGGCTTTTCATGATGCTGCTTCATCGTCGCCGGCAGGATGGTGACGCCGAGCAGCGGTGCAAACAGCACCGCGACGATCCATGACACCAGCAGCGACACGGCGATGACGACGAACAGCGTGAATGTGTATTCGCCGGCGGCGCTGTTGTTGAGGCCGATCGGGATGAAGCCGGCGACCGTCACCAGCGTGCCGGTCAGCATCGGGAAAGCGGTCGAGGTGTAGACATAGGTCGCCGCCTTGCGCAGATTGTCGCCGACTTCCAGCCGCGCCACCATCATCTCCACCGCGATCATGGCGTCGTCGACCAGCAGGCCGAGCGAGATAATCAGCGCGCCGAGCGAAATGCGCTGCAGCGATATGCCGAGATAGGCCATGACCGTGAAGGTGATGGCCAGCACCAGCGGGATCGACAGCGCCACCACAAATCCGGCGCGCATGCCGAGGCTGATGAAGGACACGGCAAGCACGATGGCGACCGCCTCGAACAGGGCGCGGGTGAAGCCTGAAACCGCCTCCTCGACGATGACAGGCTGGTCGGCGACCAGATGCACGCCGACGCCGATTGGCAGGTCGGCCAGCACCTTATTCATCTCCTCGTGCAGGGCCTCGCCGAACTCCAGCAGATTGGCGTTGGGCTTCATGCCGATGGCGAGGCCGATCGCGTCCTGCCCGTTGAAGCGGAACAAGGCCGTCGGCGGGTCGACATAGCCGCGCGAAATCGTCGCCACGTCGCTCAGCCGGAAGAAGCGATCGTTGACGCGCAAATTGATGGCGCGAAGGCTCTCTTCCGAGGTGAACTGGCCGCTCACACGCACGCTGATGCGCTCCGGCCCGGACTGGATGACGCCGGACGGCGTGATCGCGTTCTGCGCCTGCAGGCTGGCCACGATCGCCTGCTGGTTGAGGCCGAGAGCCGCGATCTGGCGGGTCGAGAATTCGAGGTAGATCGCTTCGTCCCGGGCACCGACCAGATCGACCTTGCCGGCATTCGGCACGGCCAGGATCTTTGTCCTGACATCCTCGACATAGTCGCGCAACTGGCGCGGCGTCAGCCCGTCGGCGGTGAAGGCATAGATGTTGCCGTAGACGTCGCCGAAGCGGTCGTTGAAGAACGGTCCCTGCACGCCTTGCGGAAACTGCGCCCAGATGTCGTTGACCATGTTGCGCACCTGCAGCCAGGTCGGCACGACATCGCGCGCCCTGGTCGTCGGCTTCAAGTTGACGAAGATGACGGTCTTGCCGGCGGAGGTGACGGATTTGGTATAGTCGAGGCTGTCGAGCTCTTCGAGCTTCTTCTCGATGCGGTCGGTGACCTGCCGCACCGTCTCGTTGACCGATGCGCCGGGCCAGTTGGCCTGGATGACCATAGTCTTGATGGTGAAGGCGGGGTCTTCCTCTCGGCCGAGATTGAGATAGGCAAAGACGCCGGCCACGACGAAGACCAGCATGAAATACCACACCAGCGAACGATGGCTCAGCGCCCAATCGGAGAGGTTGAAGCCCTTCATGTAGCCCCTCCCTCAGGGATCTTGACCTTCTGTCCCTCGGTCAGGCTGTGGACGCCGGCGGTGACGACGCGCATGCCGGCATCGAGGCCCTCGGCGACGGTGAAGTTGGCGGCACCCTTGGCGGCAATTTTGATGTCGCGGGCACTCACGCTCGACGTCTGCTGGTCGACGATCCAGACTTTTTGTCTGCCGTTCTTCTCCAGCAGCGCCGAAAGCGGCAACTCGATCGTCGGCGCGATCTTGGCCATGCGGGTCGCCGTCACCGTCGAGCCAAGCCTGAATGCCGGCGGCGGATCGATGAGCGTCAGCCGGATGCGGCGCGTTCGGGTCGAACCTTCGGCTTGCGGGGCGATCTCGCGCAGCCTGGCTTCGCTGCGTATCGTCGGCAGCGATTGCAGGATGATCTGGAAGGGCGTGCCGACGGCGAGATCGCCGGTCAACTGGTCGGGAATGTCGACGACTGCTTCACGCGGGTCGGAGCGCGCCACCGTGACGACGGTCTGGCCGGGCGAGACCGTCTGGCCGACCTCGGCGCCGACGGCGGTGACCACGCCATCGAAGTCCGAGAACAACCTGGTATAGCCAAGCTGCTCCTGCGATTTGGCAAGGGCCGCATTGGCCCGCTCGATGCCGGCCGCGGCGGCCTGCCTGGCTTGCTGCGCGGCGTCGAAGACGGCTTGCGAGGTGTTGGCGGCGGCAAGCAACTGGCGCTGGCGCTCCTCGCTGGCGGCGGCGTTGGCAAATTGCGCCTGCGCGTTGGAGAGTTCCGCCTTCGCCGCCTGCTCGGCAAGCTCCAGCGCCGTCGGATCGAGCGCCGCGATCGTCGTGCCCTTGGTGACGATATCGCCGACCTTGACATCGCGGGCGACGACCCGGCCAAGCAGGCGGAAGGCAAGATCGGCGCTGAATTGCGGTTCGACGGATCCGGCGAAGCCGAAGGTCTCTATGGTGCGTGGCTCGACCACCACCGACAGCACCGGTCGGATGATCTCGGGCGGCTTCTCTTCCGATTGCGAGCAGGCGCCGAGCACCAGCCCAAACAGGGCAGGGACAAGCGCGGTAGCGCTGCGCAGGGACCGGTTCATTGCCCCGCTCCCGCTATCTCGACGGTCTGGCCGGGGCTGAGCAACTGGCCGCCGGCGGTGACGACGGTTTGGCCTGCCTCCAGTCCCTTGTCGATGACGACCGAGCCGGATCCAAAGGCAAGCACCTCCACCTGTGCCGTTGTCACTGCCTTGGTCGATTGATCTACGACCCAGACGGCCGGCTTGCCGTCGCTCAAGGTCAATGCCTGCCACGGCAGGATCACTGCTTTCAACGGCTGGGCGCTGACCGAGCCGATGACGGCCGCGCCCAGCGGCATGCCTGCGGGCGTGTCGGGAATGGCGACCTTGACCCGGATCGAGCCTGAAGCCGGATCGACCGCTGGCGAGATTTCGCGCACCTTGCCCATCGCCTTGATCTGCGGATCCGACAACAGTGTGATTGTCACCGCCGGTGCTGCCGGCGTCTTGGCGACCAGCGTTTCCTCTACGTTGAAGACCGCATCGCGGTCGCCGTCCTCGGCAAGGGTGAAGACGGTCTGCGCCGCCTGCACCACCTGCCCTGCTTCGACCTGGCGCACTGTGATCACGCCTGCCGCACCCGCCTTGAGTTCGGTGAAGGAAAGGTTCTCTTTTGCATTGGCGAGCGCGCTTTGAGCGGCATCGACGCTGCCTCGCGCCACCTTCGACGCCTGCTCGGCCGCATCATAGTCGCGCCTGGTGGTGTAGCCCCGGGCAAGCAGTGTCTTTTGCCGTTCGAAGGCAGCGGCGGCCTGGGTCAATTGCGCCTGCGCGGCGTCGAGATCGGCTTGCGCCGAGCGCAGGTCAAATTCCTGTTCCTGTGGATCGATGCGGGCAAGCACGGCGCCTTGATCGACATGCTGGCCGACATCGACAAGCCGTTCGGCGACGCGGCCGCCGACTCGGAACGACAGATTGTTCAGCGTGCGCGCCGCGATCGCGCCGGTGAGCGAAGTCCTTGGCGCATAGTTGGCGATCGCCACCGTCTCGGTGCGCACCATGACCGGCAATTTCTTCGCCGCCGCCTCCTGCTTCTGGCAGCCGGCCAGAAGCAAAGGCAGCGTTGCCATCGCGCAGGCAAGAATTGTGGATACAGGAAAAGACAAATGGCTGGGGGTTTTGACCGATGGCGGCGAGGCGGACGATGTCGCGTTCCTGCTCATGGCTCCCTCAACCGCGCGGGCCGCTCTACGGCAAGACGGCGCGGACAATGGCGAGGATAATTGATCCCCGCGAAAAGGAAACCTCTTCTCGTACGCGTATAGGCGGTTTGTTTAAGCCGCCAGTGAACGCAACGGCAGCAGGCCCAATGGCCCGCCGCCAGTGCCAACTTGAGGAAAACGTGAAATAAGGCCAGAACAATTCCCGGCAGTCATCCAAACAAGAACGGGCGCCGGCCCGGCGAGGGACATCATGAAGAATTCAGCCATCTCCGAACGTAAGAACCAGTCCATCTCTCGCGGCGTCGGCATGACCACGCAGATCTATGCCGACCGCGCCGAAAACTCGGAAATCTGGGATGTCGAGGGCCGTCGCTATATCGACTTCTCGTCCGGTATCGCCGTCGTCAACACCGGCCATCGTCACCCAAAGGTGATCGAGGCGGTCAAGGCGCAGCTCGACCGTTTCACCCATACCTGCCACCAGGTGGTGCCCTATGAGAGCTATGTCAGACTGGCCGAACGGCTGAACGGAATGCTGCCGGGCAAGTTCGACAAGAAGACGATCTTCGTCACCACCGGCGCCGAGGCGGTGGAGAACGCCATCAAGATCGCCCGCAACGCCACCGGCCGCCCGGCGGTCATCGCCTTTGCCGGCGGCTTCCATGGCCGCACCTTCATGGGCATGGCGCTGACCGGCAAGGTCGTGCCCTACAAGGTCGGCTTCGGCGCCATGCCGGCCGATGTCTTCCACGCGCCGTTCCCGGTGGCGCTGCACGGGGTCTCGGTCGCCGATTCGCTGGCCGCGCTCGACCGGCTGTTCAAGGCCGATATCGATCCGGCCCGTGTCGCCGCCATCATCGTCGAGCCGGTGCAGGGCGAGGGCGGCTTCTACGAGGCACCGCGCGACTTCATGACGGCACTGCGCAAGATCTGCGACCAGCACGGCATGCTGTTGATCGCCGACGAGGTGCAGACCGGCTTCGCCCGCACCGGAAAAATGTTCGCCATGGATCACCACGAAGTGGCGCCCGACATCACCACAATGGCCAAGAGCCTGGCCGGAGGCTTCCCGCTGTCGGCGGTCACCGGCCGCGCCGAGATCATGGATGCGCCGAACCCCGGCGGGCTCGGCGGCACCTATGGCGGCAGCCCGATCGGCGTCGCCGCGGCGCATGCCGTGCTCGACGTGATCGAAGAGGAAAAGCTCTGCGACCGCGCCAACACGCTGGGCAACCGGCTGAAGCAGCGGCTGCAATCGATCCGCGACGATGCGCCGGAGATCGTCGATATCAGAGGCCCCGGCTTCATGAACGCCGTCGAGTTCAACGATGTGAAGAAGGGCTTGCCGTCGGCCGAGATCGCCAATGCGGTCAGGCTCAAGGCGCTCGACAAGGGCCTGATCCTGCTCACCTGCGGCGTCTACGGCAATGTCATCCGCTTCCTGGCGCCGATCACCATCCAGGACGGCGTCATGAACGAAGCGCTCGATATCCTGGAAAGCTCGATCCGCGAGGTCCGCGCCGCCTGAGCGGTAATCCTATTCAGCGGCGCGGACAGGCTCTTCCTGCTGGAAGGCGGCGAGCGCCGCCTTCAGTCCGTCGGGCCCGGTCGCGACCATCTGCGGCGTTGGCGAGAAGCCGGCGCCGAGCATCTTGCGGCCAAGCATATGGTCGCCCGGCCGGTTGACCGATTCGATGCCGAGCAGACGATTTCCAGCATAGTGATAGATCGAGAACCTGTTCTCGTTGACCTCGCCCAGCACGACATGGCTGTCGCCGCCCGAAATCAGGCCGACCATCTGCAGCTTCATGTCGCCGATGTCGGACCAGAACCACGGCACCGCCGCGAAGCCGTCCGCATGGCCGAGGATGGTGCGGGCGGCAAGACGCGCCTGGTCGGTCGCATTCTGCACCGATTCCAGCCGCACGTCGCCGCCGGTCAGCCAGTGCCGGTAGGAGGCGGCATCGCCGATGGCGAGGATTTCGGGCATCGAGGTGCGCATTTGCTGGTCGACGCGGATGCCGTTGGCGATGGTGATGCCTGCAGCTTGCGCCAGCTCGACATTGGGCACGACGCCGATGCCGATGATGACCATCTGCGCCGGCAGGCGCTCGCCGTTCGAGCTGACAGCGACCGAGACATGGCCGCTCTCACCTTCGAGCCGCGCAATGGTGGTTCCGGTGAGGATGCGCACACCAGTCGCTTCCAGCCGCTGCCGCACATGGCTCGCGATGATCGGCGCCACCGCCCGGCCAAGCAGCCGGTCGATCGCCTCGACCACGGTGACCTTGCGGCCGGCCGCTTTGAGCGTCGCGGCGATCTCCAGCCCGATGAAGCCGCCGCCTAAGATGACGACATCCTCGCTCTGCGCGCTCAATTCACGGATCAGGCGCGCGTCGGCGAGCGAGCGCGGCGACACAACGCCTGAAAAATCCGAACCCGGCAGCGGCAGGATACGCGGTCGCGAACCGGTCGCCAGGAT
>NZ_RZTA01000134.1:0-15046 GCF_004023115.1 Mesorhizobium sp. M6A.T.Cr.TU.017.01.1.1 | reverse complement strand
CCGTTGCAGGGGTCAAGCATCTCAGTCAGGCTGTTGTTGATGGCCGGCGGCTTCTGCTGCTGGCCGTTCTGCGGTTCGGCCTGGCAAGGGCCGGCGGGCGCCTGGTCGGGTGTCTGGTTATCCGTCTGGGCGGCAACCGGCGCCGCCAACGCCAGCGCGCCTAGCATCAACATGCTCGGCAAGAGTGCGAAAGGTTTCATATCGAACTCCTTTCCTGCGAAGGACCATCTCCTAGCCAAAGCAGTGGGCGGCGATTGGTTCCCGCATGCGGCAACGCGCCCAGCCCCATGCTGGTTCAGGAAACGCCCGCAAATTCATGAGCTCCGTTGCTATTCGACCGACACGATAGTTTTGAGCGGCAATGCGGATGACATCCGTTGAAGACGCAAAAAAACCGCCCCGTTTCCGGGGCGGGCGCGGCATGTTGAGGAATCGTTAATCAGCGATTGCTACTATAGCGAGATCATGACCAAGAACCTCGGAAACGCCGTCAGGAACGCCCCAAAGGAACCGGCAAGGAGCTCCGTGCTCAGCCGGCTGGCGCCGGCCTTGTTTCCCCTGGCGGTCGTCGCGCTGGGGTATCTGGTCGGCCGGCAATTCTTCGGCTTCTAGGGCATCCGGTCCGGCGGCTTCACACGAAAAACCTTGGATCGAGCGCCGGCTGCTTCTCAGTCCGGGAAATCGAAGACCGGTTCCTCGCATCGATGGACACGACATTGACCGTCACGCGTCCGGATATAGGAGGTGACAGGCACTTCGGGCCAGTCGCATTCATTGCCGAATTGGCGGACATATCGATCATAGGTGTTGCGGCCGGTGGTCAGGACGACTGCACGCCGGCTCTGGATCAGAAGTTGCGTCTGTTCGCATGTCATGGTGCGCGCATCCGGCCGGGCGTAAGCCATGCTTGTGGCGGCGAGCAGGATCGCTGCGGCTGTCGAGACGATTGGGCGAGCTGGCATGGGTACATCCTCACAAGGGTCGTGCCTAACGCGCACCTTCGCCCGTGGTTCCGCAATCTTCACCCCGAGCGGTATCTCCCGCGGGAGACTGTTTACCGCGGCGCAATAAGACAGGCGCAATCACTCCTCCTTCCCCGGCTTGAACCGCCTCACCACCACCTCGAAGACGATGTCCGAGATCCACATCGCCGAGACGCCGATGAGGAACGCCGCGGCCAGCGTCGTGGTGTCGTCGTCAGGCGACGGAATCGGCAGGCCGGTGGCGCGGAAGTAGTGCACCACTGGCAATGTCAGGTAGGCCGCCGCCAGCGCGCCGCAGATCGGCGACGCCACCATCTCGCGAACCTTGTAGCGGTGGCGTGACAAGGCTCGCAAGATGCCGCCGGAAAGGCCGGCGACCACCACCGGCGCCTTGATGCCGAGAGCATCGAGAAGCTCCTGCATCATGGCTTCCACCCGCACCATCTGGCGCCCTTCCCGTTGTAGGCATTCACCTCGTCGAGCTCGGGTCGCGTCATGGCTGCGACGACCGCCACCGACGGACGGCGCTGCTGGTTGTGTTCGCACCAGACCTGACGCGCCGGCGAAACCGGCGTTGTGCATCCGGCGAGCAACAGGCAGAGGATCAGTGCTTTGCCCATCGCATCGCCTCCCGCCGTGCCGCTTCGTCCGGCAGGTCGCGCGCCGCGCGTTCGGCATCGGTCGCCTCGCGGCCCATTTCGAGGCAATCCTGCGCGGCGGCGAGTTCTTCCGCCGCTCGCCTGGCCGCGTCCTTCTTGGCCCGGCTGACGCCTCCGGCGACATAGAGCCCGACGCCGCCGACCAGCGCGGCGAAGATCGCCATGATCGCGTTGTTGCCGGCGAGCGCGCTCAGCATGGAAAGCACCCACATCTCAATTGCCCTCCACGGCGGGTTGCTTTTTGACGAGGCCGGCGACGCCGTCGCGGACGACATTCATCAGGATCTTGAGCAGGGTCAGCACCCCGGCGATCTTGAGCGCCAGGGCGGCGTCGATGCCGAACATCGTCCAGTCGAAGCCGACCAAGCTGGTGAGCAGCAGGATCAGCACATTGATCAGATTGTGTGCGGCATTCGTATTGAACCACTTCATGGTTTTGCCTTTCGAAACAAAGAGGGGACCTTTCGAAACAAGGGAAGGATTGCGGCGACCAAGGAGGCCACGACTACGGCCCAGGGCCGGACTCCAGCCTTGCCCGGCTCTGCCTTCGGAGCCGAAGGCGTGGGACCTTCCGGTTGTGGAGCCTGTGGGATCGGGACAGGCGCTGGAGGCTGCGCTGGGGCAGCGGGCGGCCACGGCGTGTCCTTGATCCCAGACCATTTGCGGAACGCGTCGGCAAGCCGGGTGTCATAGGCGTTCTTCCTGTAGGACGAGCCGTTGTAGCCCTTGGCAAAGCCGGCCCAATCATGCTTGCGCAATTTGTCGTCGAGCCGGTTCGCGGCGATGAAATTGACCGCCGCCGCCAACTGCAGCGCCTCGTCCTCCATCATGGCTTCGACCATGGCCTGCACGGTGAGGAAGCCGGCCGCCTCGAAATTCTCGCCGAGAACCTGGCCGAGGCCCCATGACGCCGATCTGAGCGCCGCCGTCTCGTCGATCGCGCAGGCGGCTTTCAGGCGCGGATAGCTGTCCCGGGGATAAGGCTTTTCGCCCCACCTGACATAGGCAAGGCCAGCCGCGACAGCTTGTGCCCGCGCCGTCCCCGACAGGTTGCGAAAAAAGACATGCGGCTCGAACAGGATGATCGGCCGGCCCTGGGCGTCGAAGCCATGCCCGCTGGTCTCGACATCGAGGAAGGCATGGATCTCATCCTCGCCGACGCCGATCCTGGCGCCAAGCCTCGGCAGATCGAGATCGGTGAGGCGCCTGGCGGCGCCCTTGAACGTGGTGTCCATGGGTTTCCTTTCCGCCCTCGCGGGCAGGTTGATGTTTGCAAGCGATTGTGTGAGATGAGCCCAAAGGGGAGGATGGGCCCATGTCGCAAGATGACGGAACGGCCGCAGCGCGCTGGACGGCGAAGGCCGAGCTATGCGCGGTCGGCCGCGACAAGCCGTTGCTTGTGGCTTTGGCAGCGATCTTCTGCCTCTATTGCGGGGTGGTCGCGGGGCCAATCCTCTATGCGTTCCTGGCCATCCGGGGCATGGCGGAGTTCTTCAAGTGACGGTGTCGACCATCTGAGAACAGCTCGATCCGTCTTGCCACCTCAACCGAAATTGCTTAGCCGGGATGAAACTGCTCCCATCAACCGTTCGTACCTTGTGGGACACAGGGTGCGGGAGGGCACGTGACAATAAGGATCAGGCTTCCGGGCGGGACGTTGAAGATCAAGAAAAGGGACGAGCTTCGCCGCCGCGAGCAGAAGCGCGAAGTCCCGGTCTGGCAGGTCGGAAAGTACTTCATCGTCTGGTGGCCGAGCAGCATGTCGCCGTCTGGGCGCCCACCAAAACAATGATCCCGAGCCTGCGACCCGGACCCATCTGGAACCAGTTCCAGAAATAGCCCCAGAAATAGTCAATGACCGGCTGTTGACTCTTCCGCTGCGGAAGCTCTTTAATTGCTGCGCTGCACAATGGGGTTGGGCTGATGGCGGTTCGTATCAAGTTGCCGGGCGGCACCTTGAAGCTGAAGGTGTATCGGGAATTGCGCGAGCGCGCCCGCCGCGTGCCGGTTCTGAAGATGGGCTCGCTGTATTTTACCTGGTGGTCGAGCCGCCAGCGTCCTTTGAACGACCAGCCGGGTGCACCGGACGATCCTGACCGGCCCCAGGCAATGCGTTGACGCCTTGGACCGTCATCGGGCGCCTGCGCTCAAATCCTTCCGGAATTAGTCAAAAAACTCGCCTATCGGCTGTTGACTCTTCCCTGGGGGAAGTTCTCTAATTGCTGCATTGCACATCATCGTTGCGTTGCACGGCGGGAGTTGAACCGATGGCAGTGCGTATCAAATTGCCGGGCGGCACCCTGAAGATGAAAGTCTATCGCGAATTGCGGGTGCGCGAACGCGAGCGTCGCGTGCCGGTCATGAAGATAGGTTCGCTGTATTTCGTCTGGTGGTCGAACAGCCAGCCTCACAATAAGCCGCAAGACAACCATCAATAGCTGTTGCGCCATTAGCCTGCGTATTTAGCGCCGCTACGGCCTCGGCGCCGTTGATAAAGTTACCGGACCACTCATCCGGTATAGCCCAGCCGATCCGGCGTCACCCGCTACGTTCTTTCCAGAACGTTCCGTTGGATTTTTGCGCCTGGCGACTACGCAGGGGGCTCTTCTTCGGAGCGAGAGAATTCTCTTCGGCAATTTTGAAGGGCGTCTCGATCAGAGTCGCGATCGATATGCAAGTCCGTGCGAATGGCGAACGCCAACTGCGCAGGCTCTCCAATCAGAGACACTGTTAAGCCAAACGTATTAGAGCGTGAACGCGGGACTATCGCGCTTGCAAAGCGCCGCCGCTTGCCGCAAATAGCGGCAGAAACGTGGGCAGCCTAATGATAGTGATGCGTACTGACCAGCCGGTAGCACAAAGCCTCAAGCGCTTTTCGGCCCATTTCCGATTCTTCGCGGGATCGCAGCTTATCGCCGAAAGGTTGCCGAAATCGCGTTTCGGGCGAAACTGAGATGCCGTTCGTTCCACGGTTCATGTATCGCCTAGCTGGCATCAACGCCGGCGCCGGCGCGAAGATGAGTATCCAAAGCATTCGCACCGCACGGCGTGGCCATCATGCGATCGGCGAGGAATGTATCCTCCACTGCGCTTTTTCCTTTGACCGGCCCGACGCAAAGATCACCGTCGGCCAGCGCAGCTACATCGGCAAGAGCCACCTCGTCGCGGCCGAGCGCATCGAAATCGGTAATGACGTGATCATAAGCTGGGGCACCACGGTCGTAGATCACAACTCGCATGCGACAAGATGGCAGAATCGGAAGGCCGATGTCGCCGACTGGCATCAGGGAAAGAAGGACTGGTCGAACATCACCATCGCGCCGGTGAGAATTGAAGACAACGTCTTTATTGGCTTCAACACCGTTATTCTGAAAGGTGTGACGATCGGCAAGGGCGCAGTCGTCGGCGCCGGATCGGTAGTAACAAAAGATGTGGCGCCCTTCACCATGGTTGGCGGCAACCCTGCCAGGCAAATCGGCGACCCAGTGGCTCGATCAGTGGCTTGAGCACAGAGCTCCGGCCATGTAAGCGACACTGCGCATTGCGGCTTTAGGCGCAATTTTCAGGAACTCTGTCCGCACCTTGTACTTCAGCCATCCTTTTGTACGACCTGCCAAGTGTTGCTCATAGGCGAGATCATGAGGAAAGACTTTAAGCCGCTCGACCGCCAGTCCGGAGGTCTTGAGCAGGTTTTCGAATGATAGGGTGGTATAGAAGTTGATATGCCCATACGGCCCCGACATGCGGATGGCGCGGTCTAGCCTTCGCGTATGCTCCAGTGGGACCTCGATATAGAGCTTTTTGCAGACCCTCGCCGCCTCTGCCAAGAACAAACGTTCGTGTTCGACGTGCTCGACGACGTGGATCGCCAACCCCAGATCGAACGACTTGTCGGAGTGCGGAATGTGGTAGCCGTCAAAAACATCGAGGCTCTTCAGACTAGGGATTTTCCGTGCCTTGATGGCCTCAATACCCGAGGTCGAAATCTCGACCGCTCCGAGTGTCTTTGCCAGATTTCGCTTGTTGAGTTTGTCCAGCACAGCTCCTTCACCGGCCCCAATATCAAGGATCTTTTCGAAGGTCTTCCCCTGGAGGATCGCTTCGATATGACCGACTGACTGCTGCGAAGCAATTTCGCGTTTCGCAGCTACTTTGCCATCTGCGTAGTAATCATCATAGATCGCTATAATGCTGCCGGCGTCCGCCATCGACAAATCCTCCTAAGGATCGCCCCCGCCAACCCGACCGTGCCATAGCGCGCGAACCGCGTCCAGTACGGACTAGGAGCCACCAAGCCACATTTCGACGAGACCTTCGGCATCGTCCTTAGGCATTGTGATTTCTCGACAATGAGTCGGGTCACTGGGCTTGGTAATCAGAATTTTCTTGCCGACGATCACCCATTCCTCACCTTCTTCGAGCGTCGCGATCACTTTACCCTTGCGTCGAATTGCGAGTGGCATCGGCTATCCCCTCTCCGCGACGTATTCGACGAAGCGCAGCGCGTTGCCGTAGTGGCCGGCATCGTTGTAGTGCAGGCCCTCTTGATAGACTCCTGAATTGATGTAATCGAACCCGTCGATCGGGATCGTCAGCACATTTCGCGACCGGTAGGTTTGGCGAATCGCGCCAAGCGCTGCATCGTAGGTTCGGCCACCCGTATAGCTGCCGTTCCACGAAGATGATGGCCGCGTCGGCGGCATGACAACGATGCGGGGCGCCGAGGCCGCTTCCAAAGTGTTGATGATCGAAGTGATGTTAGCCGAAATCGTAGCCGGCGGCGTGCCGAAACTATCGTTGATGCCCAGGGCGAGGACAGGCACAATCTTGCCGCCAGCATAGCCGCATTGAGCGATGGTCGAGGCAAGGCGCGGCGCGTTGAAGGACGCGAAGGTATAACTTCCGTGCGCGGCGCGCAACGTGCGCAGGCGCGGGCGCGAGCCGGCCGCCTTGATGCCGAGCCGGATAACCCCCGTGATCTCCACAGGTCCGCCTACGGCCGTGAGCGTATAATTCCCGCTCGCAGCCTGCCCTGTCAGGGACGGGCCGGAATATTGATCGAGCGCCAGGGCGCCGGCAGCGTTCACAATCTTGTAGGCTGCGTCGCCGTTAAAGGCGAAGGCGAGCGAACCTTGACCGGCGTCCTGGGTGTAGTGGACGTCGACCTGTTCATAAGCTCCTGTGAACGCCAGGGACGCGCCATCCGCAAGGATGATGCTTTCGCCGAGCCGCCCACGCGTTCCCGTCGAGACGATTCCGCTGGTCGTAACGCCATAGAAATCCGGGGTGTACGTGGAGCTTGGCCGGAGCGCCGTCATCCCCGGTTCATCGGCCGCGATGCCGAGGTTGGCGAAGCGGGTAACGAGATTGAACCAGTGCGCCGGGCCGTTGCTGGCCAGCGCCCAATGACCAATGCTATCGGCGATCAGGCAGAGCACATCATTGTTAGCGATATGCTCCGCCATCTTAGTGCGGAAGCCGTCATAGAGGTTGTAAAGTGATGGCTTAGGCGAAATGAAGAACCTCTCGCCGTTCACTATAGGCTTGCCCGGTCCATTGAACCCGTTTCCGGACGCAGGCATGGCCGTCAAGGCGAAACTGCCGGGCGGCACATAGGGATATGGATGCGCGGCCGCAGCGGCGGCAAAAATTGCTGTCGCATCAACGACACCATTTGGGTCGGCGTCCGCCAGCAGAGCCAGCCCCGTGTTCTCCCCTCCGCCGGTCAGAGCCCGTGAGACGTCGGCAATAAGCCCAGTCTTGATCGTGAAAGCCACCTCATAGCGGTGCTGGGTGGATGAGGCCACCGTCGCGCCGTTCGACAGCGCGCCGGCCCTGATCCATACGGGGATGCCCTGCGGATTGACGCTGTTTTGAAACTTGTAACCGCCGCCGCTGATCGCCGGATACTGCCCGCTGCAATCGGGATGCTGAGAGGGATTTTGCTCATACCATTGGCCAGCGTGATCTGATGGGTGCTGATCACGTCGACGGTCGGGTCGCCATTGTACTGGATTACGTGAATGTTGGCAGTTCCGGGTCCGCTTGCGCCAACGTCGACCTCGGTGATGTAGCCATCGGCTTCTGCCGGAGTTTGGAAAACGACGCTGTAATTTGCCGGCGTATTCGTCCCGGTGTTGACCAAGGCCGGCCAACCAATCACCTGCTCTGCACCCACCGTCTCTTCGAGTCCGGAAATCGAAGCATAGGCCGTCCGTGCCTTGGCGGAAACTTCGCCCGCAAATGTAGCTTTCCATTGTGGGCCATTGGTGAAACCGACCGATTTTGCCGTACTCACTGTCGGGACAGCGGCCGTGAACCACTCGCTTTCGCCATTCGGAATTGTCCCCGGCGTATAATACCAGGTGCCGGAAATCCACTGGACGCCTACAACACTGCCGGCCGGCTTCAAGATTGAAAGCCCGCTGAGAGTTGAAACGCCGGTCGCGACAATGACCTCTTGCTCGGAGACCTTCGTAAGCGTGCCGTCACCTTCAACATGGGCTATGACCACGTTCAAAATGCCGACCGTCCCCATGCCAGTCTCTAGAGCCGTCAGATACTGGTCAACGGTCTTCAGAGAGAGCGGCCAAAAGTAAACGCTTGGGTTGCTGACGGCCGTTCCCGCACCGGTAATGGCGACGGGACCGGCCTTTTGCGACCCGATCAGGGCGGCGATATCGGCCGGCGTCGACACCAAGCCAGTCTCGGTCGCAACCGGCCCTGCCGCCACTTGGTAAAGTCCGAGCTCCGTCGCCGTGACTGGCGTCCAGAAATATTCGCCAACGCCGACATTCCGGCCCAGGACCGCCGCCGCACTTGCGCCTGCCAACCCCGCCGATGCCGCGAAATTGAAGCTCGGCGCCACTGTGTAGAAGCCCGGCGCTGTGACCAGGATCTGCGTCAGGGCGCCGCCGGCGACCACGAACCGCCCGACGGCACCCGAACCGGCACCGCCGGTAAACGCCAGGTCGAAGGCACCATCAGTGCCGCCGGAGCCCGCCGCGATCGCACCGCTGCCGACGACGCCAAGGCCGATCGCCGCCGCGATCGTCGGAAAGATACCCTTGCCATACAAAGATGCGTCGCGCGCCGCCTGGGCGCTGGCCAGATTGGCCGCGGTAGTGACGACATCGGCGGCGGTTTGTCCGGCATTGGCGGCGGTTTGTCCGGCATCGGCGGCGGAGGTGGACGCGCTGGCGGCTGCCTGGCCGGCACTGGCCTCAGTGGCATCCTTCAGCACCTGCGTTTCATCGCGCAGCGCTTCGACCTCATCGACAACGTCCGAAACGTCGGGCGGCACAAACGGGATAATGGCGATGGCGTCGGTGCCCACGACCGGCGCGTCGGCCGTAAACTGAAACACCCGGTCGGAATTGGCTGACCCGACCTGCGTGTGAACCGTCGTTCCCTTCTGCAGGGTGCGGGCGGTACGGGCGTCGGCGGCACGGAACCATTCGCCTTCGCTCACCGTGTAGATGCCGTTCTGCGTCGGGTCGGCCTGATCCTTGACCAGCACCCGGTCGCCGACCGCCGCCGGCACGCCGTCGATGGTCTGCAAACCCTGGAGGATGACATTGACCGTGGTCGCTAGACGCACGGGTTCGCGTTCGCCGGTCAGAAGTCGAACGGCGGCAGTTGCAGGTCGGGCCATCAGGCTTGCTCCATGAAAAAAGCCCCGCGAAAGCGAGGCTGGAAAGTGTTCTGAGATTTCGCCCACGGGACGTGCGGTCCATGGCGTATCGGGGGAAGGTTCCGGCCCTTGGGGCGCGGAAGAAACGCAGCTGGCCTAGCCGGGGTGTCCGCTGCGGCCTATGTCAATCCGCCAACGCGCCTCTTTGTCCAGCCTGCGATTGTCAGCCCGCACGCCATGCCGGCGCAGTCGGCAACCCAGTCGAGCACATCCATATCGCGCCCTATCAGTTGCGCGCCCTGAAGAACCTCGATCGCCGCGCCGGTCAAAGCGAGGAGAACAATCAGCCTTGTCTTGTGTTCCGGCCAGCCGAGGCTTCCCAAGGCCGCCAGCACGACGAAGGCGATGGCGTGGTTGAGCTTGTCGTCATGAAACGTGACCGCCATGCCGAGATCCGGCAGGAACCGCACCGGCAGAAGAGCAAGCAGGAGAACGCCGGTCAACGTGACCAGAAAAACGATCCTTGCCATGATCGGAAAAGAGTCTACGCGTAACAAGATAGGTCAGTCCTTCATCTGAAAAGTCTGGCTCGCCTGACATGGTCCCGACAGGGAACTACCAGCTCGCGCAACATCCGAACCTGCGGCACGCCATAGGCTACCATCATGACCATAATCAGACCACCGGCCGGTGCGCGCACGATTGGCCGCGCTTGTCGGCGAGCCCAGTACATCACTCTCGAAGTTCCGGCAGAACCTTTTCGTCGAGGAATTTGAGACGGCTGCCCAACATTTCAGCGTAGCGGGATTCGCCGGCACATTGACAGGGATCAACTTCGCCACCGACTTCCCCTGCCGCGCGGCCTCAACCCATTCTTCCATGGCGCCGATATATCCGTCCAGCGCCTCATAGGGATTCTTGGCGTCGTCACAAGGTATATATGTTGGAGGCACATCGCCAACGATCACCCATATCCACTGAGCCACATCGGGTCTGCCGGGCACGATCTCGAACAAAAAAATGTAGATTATGCCATCGGCGCCGTATCCGAAGTATTCACCTTTGATGGCTGAAACCCAATCATAGAATTCAAGATATTTCCGGGCTTCCCGACGTGCAGCATCAAGCTCTTCATCGCCTGTGCTTTTGTCGGTCGACGGCAGGCGGGTGACGCTGCTTAGGTCTGGGATGGCAGTGTTCATGTTATTTCCTAGGATTTCCCAACGTTGCAAAGGTTCAGCTACGGTCAATGCAATGGACGCCCGAACAAGATTGCACCTTAGAGCCCACAGAATTTTCGGGGCAACATCTCAAACAACTCGGTGATCATCTGCCACCCGGACCTTGTCGTTATCTAAGGTTGATACGAACGGGTGTTCCCGGTGGCAGGTCTTTAACTTGAACTATCAGTTGGCCCATGAAGTGCCAATAGATCTCCAAGTCCGATAGTTC
This sequence comes from Mesorhizobium sp. M6A.T.Cr.TU.017.01.1.1, assembly GCF_004023115.1. NCBI lineage: Bacteria > Pseudomonadati > Pseudomonadota > Alphaproteobacteria > Hyphomicrobiales > Phyllobacteriaceae > Mesorhizobium > Mesorhizobium sp. M6A.T.Cr.TU.017.01.1.1. The sequence continues at coordinate 4,319 of NZ_RZTA01000134.1, read as the reverse complement.
CAGATTTTCGATTTCGTCCTTGCCGTTCAGAAATAGTGGTTCTTTATAGCCTATGCATTGGTTATACGCAGGCTCGGCGCCGCCCGCGCCCCGCCAATCTGCGTACATGTTGGCGGCCAGCGCTGCCTCTTCGTCCTCCATAAGTTCGACTTCGTGGAAGGTCCGGATATTGGCAGGTATCTGAAGGGCCTGTCCCGTGCCCGGTTCGAACATCACGACACCTGGTTCCCCCTGCTCTAGCCGCCACGTATCGGTCGCGAATGCGGTCCCCTGCCAATCGTAACCAAAGCAGGTGATCCGCCCAGTGAATTTAGGGAAACCCAGGCAGACACGTTCATTCCAATCCGCCACCTCTGACGCACGAATGATGCGGTACAGACCATGCTTGAACGAAGCACCGCCGAAACTGGAGAGCAACTCGCTCAATCCGTGGATTTTCGAATCCAACGGGAAATTGCCACTGTCGGTCGGTAACCTGCCGTCCATTGGAAAGTTTCGAGTGAACCTCTCAAACACTAGCGATCTCCAATCGTCACTTTGTTGATTCTCGTCCCGTGAGGGAGATTCTTGATTTGGTTCTTTATCTGGGCGCCAAAACTCCGATTCACGCTCAGATCTAGGCCGCTAAAGTTAGATAGTGTTTCTTGCCCATTTAATTGCAAATCAACTATATGATCGACGTCCTCGTTAGGCGCGACCTCGTTGCCAGCCTCAATATACCTGCGGCGAGCCGGTTTCGAATCCCGAACCGAGTGATGGTTTACAGAGGTCTCACGATCAGTCAGCCGCTGGGCTTTGAGGCTTGCTGCTTCTCGTTGCGCATCATTCCATTTTCGCATGTAGCGCATGCGCAAGTCATCACCAACGGCGATGTGGCTGCCGCCGCCGGCGACGCCCTCGCCCTCCATTGTGAGCGGCTCTGGAACAGCCTCCGAAACCAGAGAATTTGTAGGTTCCGGGCTTGCGGCAGGATCAACATCGGCGGGCCGACCGGTGAGCCTTGCCACCACCTGGCTGCCAATTGCACCGAGCCCCTCGGCAAGGAGATTGCCGCCAGCGCCCCAAAGCGCGCCGTTGGCAATCCCCCACGGAACGTTCTCGCCTGTGTTGAAGGCGTATGCCCCGCCATAAGCGCCACCCGCCACGCCCCTACGCCGGTTCGGGCGGCAATGCCGGTCAAGCCGGTCTCCGCCGCCGCGCCGATGCCTGCCCGGCCTAGCAAACCGATTGCGCCCTTTACCAGGCCATATCCGCTCAAGCCGGCGCCGAAGGCCTCGGCTGCCCAACCGGCCGAGCCGGCCCGGTCCTCGGCGTCCTCGGTCTCGGCCCGCTCATTTTTGAGAAGGTCCTCGTAATTCCCACCCGACAAAGCGGAGTCCAGCTTGGCGGAGATCGCATCCGCACCTCCGGCGGCCGCGCCCTTAGCCGTGAGGCGACCGACATCCGAGAACGCCAAGCCGAATTGCTGTAGCCACGGCATGGTGCTGTACTGAGCCTGCGCCAGATGTTCCCCGATCCACGCCAGCCCATTCTTGAGCACCGCAACCTGGGCTTCCAACAACTCTGACGTGACGTTCGGATCTTGGGCAGCCTTGGCTCGCCATTGGGCTTCCGCCGCCAAGGAAATCTGTTCGGCCATCGCCTTGCGTGCATCCGGGTCACGAACCGCCAGGACAATCGAACTCAACTCGGCAAGACGCGTTTCGAACGGCACGCTTTGGTCGATATATTTCGCGGCCTGTTGGTCAGCTGCGGCCCAGGGCAGCGGCAGCATCCCGTCGAAGCCCATCTCTTGTTGGGCAGCGACGGCCCAGGTTACGGCAGTCTTGTAGTCGTCCGGAGTTGAGACCTTCCTCCAGTCGGGAGCCTTGTCTTGGAATAGTTGGCTGATATAGCCGACGGGGTCGGCGCGTCTGGCACCCAGTACCAATTGCGCGGCGCCGGCCTTTATCTCGTATTGCTCGCGCTCTTCTGGCGAACCGTTTGGGCCGGGTTCAAAATCCCGAAGCTCAGCATGTATTGCTTGGTTCGGCGCCGAGCGCATGTCGAAGACCGCACCGGCAATGCCAGCCGTAATGTTGAATTTCTGGAAATGCCTGATGCCCTCTTCGGCACCGTAAATGTTGACGAAATCCTGCTCGGTCGGCTTCTTCTCGGGATATTTGCCCGTGGTGGCGATGACGGCCGGGGCATTCTGCTCTGCGAGTTGCACCTCGGCGCGGGCATCGACGAGTTGCGCGGCATTCGCCGTGTTGGCCTGATTGCGTAGCGCTTCAACTTCGCCGGGCGCCAGGTAGGTGATGGCGTCGATGGGTGCGGTGCCAGTCCCGTCGCCCTTCAGAGCCACCGCGCTGGAGCTACCGCTCGATGCATTGGCGGCACCGGCGACTTGGGTGATGTCGCTGCCAGAGGAATTCGCTGGCTGCACCACGCCGAACATTTCGAGGGCCCGCGTGGGATCCTTGGCAATCAACGCCTGGAACCGGGCCTTTGCCGTGGTGCTGAACCAGTCTTTCACGATCTGCTGCCTGATCTGCGGGTCGAGCCCCATCTTGTCGATCAGGTTGAGCCCGTCCTGCCGGGCCGCTTCGAATGTGATGGTATCGTCCGGGTCGCTCTGCGCGATGGCGGTAGCGTTGGTTTCCAGCACCGTGCTGAGCTCGGTTTGCTCATAGTCCTGGCGGCGCTGAACCTGTTTCGCCGCGATGCGCGCCGAACCGGCCGCGCGCAGGATTTCCTTCTGCTTGATAAAATTCGCGCGCTGACTCTCGGGTATTTTCGGCAGGATGCCGTCGAACAGCGTGTCAAACAGGCCTGGCTTGACCACCTGGCCAGTGCGTGGATCGACCTGGCCATACATGCTGTCATGCAGGCCGCTGCCGTCTGCCGGCGCGTTCTGGGTCGCGTCATTCTCGGCCTGCGCGATCTGCCCGTCGAACTGCCGGCGGACGATCTCGGCATCGAACGCTTCCTGCTGCTCTTTCTGCTGCCGATACCGCTCGGCGACGGCCGAGAGCTCGTCGCCAAAGCCTTGCATGGCGGCGCCGAGCGGCGAGCCGCCGGGATAGGAAACCACGTTGCCGGTATCGAGCCGGCGCTGGGCGAGCTGGAGGGGAATGGTCGCCATTTATCGCATCCCCGCCCACGGATCGTTGAGTGCCGAACTGCCAAAGATCACGGCCCGGTTCGGCGCCGATGCTGTCGGGGTCGAACCCTCGCTCGGGTCCTGGATTTTGGAGAGGCCATCGACGAGATTGCCGCCTGCCCTGAAGATCGAGGCGCTCACCGCCTGCTTGCCGGAAAAGCGCGAGATCGCGGCCTGCGTGGTCAGATTGTTCTGGCGCAGTTGCGAGCCATACTGGATCGCCTTGATGTCGAGTTGGCCCTGCCTGGCATTAGCGGCCAGCACCTCGGTCGGCGAGCCTGATATGCCGACGCCTGAGGCACCCGCCTGGGCGCGCGCCTGCGCTTGCAAGAGGTCCTGCTGGTGGCGCTCCTGACCCTGTTCGAAGGCCGCGCTTTGAGCCTCGGCCTGCGCCTGCTGCTCATAGGCCTTGGCCTGGTAGTCGGCCATCTGCCTCGACTGCTGGCCTTCGACCAGCGCGCCGCCCACCGAAAGAGCCGTGCCGATAAGGGCAAGTGTGCACATGGTCAGCCTCGTTCGCTGGCGGGAATGAATTTGCTTTTGACACCTTCGACCGGCGCGCCGAGCGCCGGGCGCGGGTCGAGCGCGCCGCCGGGGCTGAGGAAGGACAGAAGCAGCCTGTCGGCCTGAACCGCTGGCCGACTGAGACGGGCAGGCACGGCCGCGTGCGGTCCGGCCATGGCAGCGCGCCGGGTGGTGGTCAGATTGATTTTGAGGTCGGCAACGCCGGCGGCGTTGAACAGGCCGTTGGCAGTGGCGATCGCGCGGACGAGCGCGTCGGCCTCGAACAGTTCCTGGCGCAGTTGCTCGATCAGCCGGTGGACGGTGCGCCAGCGCTCGCCGAGCGAAGCGGCCTTGGACTTGATCTCGTCGCCCAGGGCGACGATGTCGGCCCGCGCTTCCCTTTCGGCGGCTTCGACGCGGCGCTTGTTCGCCGCCTCGACGGTTTTCTCCAGCAGCGCGATTGCCGCATTGCAGTCGGTGAGCGCGGCGCGCACCTCGCCCAGGTCGCCGTCGCCGAAGATCGCGCGATCCTCGGCCCGTTCCAGCTCCTGTTTGCGGGCGGCAGCATTGTTGAGGTCGGTGTCGAGCAAGGCGATGACGGCAGCGAAATCGGCAGCCGTCCGCGCCCTGCCGAGATCTTCGGCATGGGGGAATAGGGTCACGGGAGGAG
>NZ_RZTA01000133.1:0-15317 GCF_004023115.1 Mesorhizobium sp. M6A.T.Cr.TU.017.01.1.1 | reverse complement strand
GCCAAGGTGTGCTGCGCCAGACAAGGCGCCACTCGATCATCGCCTCGCTGCTGGGCATCCGGCACATCGTGCTCGCCGTCAACAAGATCGATCTCGTCGGCTTCGACAAGGCCGTCTTCGAACGAATCATCGAGGATTTCAGGCAATTTTCGCACAAGCTCGGCTTCCAGACGATCGTGCCCATCCCGATGTCTGCCCGTTACGGCGACAACGTCACCAGCCGCTCGGACAAGACGAAGTGGTATTCCGGGCCGACGCTGATCGAACATCTGGAAACCGTGTCGGTCGATGAAGCCGTTGTCGAACTGCCGTTCCGTTTTCCGGTGCAGTACGTGAACCGCCCCAATCTCGATTTTCGCGGTTTTGCCGGCACGATTGCTTCCGGTTCCGTCTCAACAGGCGACGAGGTTGTTGTCGCCAAATCCGGCAAGTCCGCTCACGTCAGGCGCATCGTCTCGCATGGCGGCGATCTGAGCCAAGCGGTTGCCGGCCAAGCCATCACCCTAGTTCTCGACGACGAGGTCGAGGTCTCGCGCGGCAATATGCTGGTGTCGCCGGCGGCGCGGCCTCAGGTCGCCGACCAGTTCGCCGCCAACATCGTCTGGTTCGATGAGCATGCGCTGTTGCCGGGCCGCTCCTACATCCTGCGGACCGAGACCGATCAGACCAGTGCCACCGTCACCGACCTGAAATACCGCGTCAACGTCAACGACTTTGCCCATGAGGCGGCCAAGTCGCTCGAAATGAACGAGGTCGGCATCTGCAACATCTCGACGCGGGCGCCGATCGCCTTCGACACTTTCGCTGAGAACCGCACGACCGGCGCCTTCATCCTGATCGACCGCATCACCAACGCCACGGTCGGCGCCGGGATGATCCTGCATTCGCTGCGCCGCGCCGAAAACATTCACTGGCAATCGCTCGATGTCGGCAAGCACGGCCGCGCCGATCTGAAGAACCAGCGGCCTGCCGTGTTCTGGTTCACCGGGCTCTCGGGCTCGGGCAAGTCGACCATCGCCAACCTCTTCGAGAAGAAGCTGTTCGCCACCGGCCGCCACACCTACATCCTGGATGGCGATAATGTTCGCCACGGCCTCAATCGCGATCTTGGCTTCACCGACGCCGACCGCGTCGAAAACATTCGCCGCGTTGCGGAAGTGGCGCGCCTGATGGCCGATGCCGGGCTGATCGTCATTGTTTCCTTCATTTCGCCCTTCAGCGCGGAGCGGCGCATGGCCAGGGAGATGATGGCCAACGGTGAATTCGTCGAGGTGTTTGTCGATACACCCTTTGAGGAATGCGCCAGACGCGATCCGAAGGGTCTCTATGCGCGGGCGTTGAATGGCGAAATCAAGAATTTCACCGGCGTCGATTCCCCGTATGAGGCTCCTGAAAACCCCGAAATCCATCTCAAGACACTCGGCAAGTCTGCCGAGGAGATGGTAGAGGCCCTGGAACTCTGGCTGAACGAGCGCGACATTGCCGAAAACCAATACGATAGCGGCGGCGGCATCTGACGACGAAGCGATGCTCGGCGTGTTCGAGCGCCTTGCCTTGGCGGCGGGGCGAGAGGTGATGCGGGTTTTCGATGCTGGTTGCGCGGTCGATCAGAAATCAGACAGCTCGCCGGTGACCGAGGCCGATCGCGAGAGCGAAAAGATCATCCTCGCCGGCTTGCGCGCCGCGTTCCCCGACATCCCTTGCGTGGCTGAGGAAGAGGCATCGGCCGGCATCGTGCCGCCCGACCTCGACGACGCCTTTTTTCTGGTGGATCCGCTCGACGGCACCAAGGAATTCGTCAACCGCAGGACCGACTTCACCGTCAACATCGCGCTCGTCCGCCACGGCGTGCCGGAGATCGGCGTGGTCTTTGCGCCATGCACCGGACGCTTTTTTTCCGGCCGGCCGGGCAGGGCGGAAGCAATCGAAGTCGATGGCGACTACCAGATCATCGGCCGTCGGCCGATTTCGGCCAGGGCCGGTGTGGCGCCACTGACCATCGTCGCCAGCCGGTCCCACAACACGCCCGAGACCGAAGCCTATATCCGCACGGTAGGCGCTGCCGAGATCGTCTCGGTCGGCTCGTCGCTGAAATTCTGTCTTGTCGCCGGCGCCGAGGCCGACGTCTATCCGCGCTTCGGCCGCACCATGGAATGGGATACCGCGGCCGGCGATGCGGTGCTGCGCGCCGCCGGCGGCATGACGCGCACGCTTGATGGCAAACCGCTGGCCTACGGCAAGCGCAATCAGAGCGATGACGAGGACTTCGCCAATCCGCATTTCATAGCCAGCGGCAAGGCAGTCGGGCCAACCTGACGATTATAACGTCGCTAGCCCTGCAGGGCGTGGATCGCCGTGCGAAGCATAAATCCGGCTGAGACCGCGCGTCACGATCCCCGCTTCGGTCGTGGCATCTGGCGCACAGAACTCTTCGACGAAACGATTTCGCCCAAAACATCGCCGCTCGAGTTAAAATACATGACCGGCCGCGGGCAATCAGACGTGGCCCCAAGAACAGGTTCTTCTTGGCTACGTTCGCATTCCGCCGCACACAAAACCTTATGCTCTCCTGATGGGCGGTTGCCATCACGTGTTGGCGTTTCTATATGTACGTCTACACATAGGAGAATTCGCTATGCCGCTCAACATTCGCAGTGAAGAGGTAAATATGCTTGCCGAAAAATTGGCGGCGCGCACGCGGTTGAACAAGACGGCTGCCGTGAAGCTGGCCCTGGAAAACGAACTGCGCCGTGCCGAGGAGGCGATCCCTCTGTGGGAGCGGCTGAAGCCTTTGCGCGCGAAAATTGCGGCCTATCCGGACACCGGCCTTGCGGCAGACCGGGCGTTTTTCGATGACCTCAGCGGCGACTACTGATGTTCGTCGATGCGTCGGCAATCATCGCAATTGTGACGGAAGAGCCTGGGGCCGAGAACCTTGCGGCGGCGCTAGATGCCGCGCGCTCGCCGCGGCCGATCACATCGGTCGTGGCTGCATGGGAAGCGACTGTTGGGCTGTTTCGCAAAAAGCGCATTCCCATGGCAGAAGCTGAAGCGCGAGTGCAGGAGTTCCTTGAAGCGGCTGGGGTCGAGGTTCTGGCGATTTCGAGCCGTGAGTTGACCGCCGCGCTGCAAGCCTTCGATCGCTATGGACGGCACCGCTATCCGGACGCTGAACGCAATAGTGCGCTCAATCTTGCCGATTGCTTCCATTATGCCACCGCGAAATCCTACCAAGCGCCGATCCTGACCATAGATGCGGGATTTGCGCTTACCGATGTCGCGACTGTGGGTGCCAAGACTTGAGATATCGGAAGGGGAGGGCGGCCTCCGCCATGCGCTGGCGCCGGGGAAGCGCGTCGTCGCAACTGACGCCTGTTGATGCCGCGATCGGCGTGCTGCTGGAAGGCATACCGGCTAGACTGTGATCGCGCGCGTGAAGCTCTACGCTGCGGCGACGTCCGCCGAATTCGAGCCGATATAGTTGCGGATCGTCTCGATGATCCGGTCCTGATCGGCTTCGCTCAGGTAAGGGTGCATGGGCAGGCAGAGAATCCGCTTTGGCAGCTCCTCCGAAACGGCAAGACCGGACGGCGTGCGCGGATAGTCGCGGTAGGCGATCTGGCTGTGCAGCGGCTTCACGTAATAGATGACCGAAGGAATACCCTTTTCGCCGAGATGCGCCTTGAGCCCGTCGCGCTTCGGCGTCTCGACGGCGTATTGCGCCCAGGCCGAACGGCCGCCGTCCAGGTTGCGCGCCGCCTTGAGGATGTCGCCGAGCCCTTCGGCGTAACGATTTGCAACCGCTTGCCGGGCAACCATCTCGTCTTCGAGAATGGCCAGCTTCTCGATCAGGATCGCCGCCTGCAACGTGTCGAGCCGCGAATTGATGCCGACGCGGACATTGTCATACTGGGTTTCGCCCTTGCCGTGGAAGGCGAACGAGCGGAGCTGTTCGGCCAGCGCATCGTCATTGGTGAACATCGCGCCCCCGTCACCATAGCAGCCGAGCGGCTTTGCCGGGTAGAAGCTGGTCGAGCCGACCGCGCCGAACGAACCGCACATCTTGCCGTCGATCGAGCCGCCCATCGACTGGGCAGCATCCTCGATAACCATCAGCCCTTCGCGGTTGGCGATCGCCATGATCGCCTCGTAGTCGGCGGCAAGCCCGAACAGGTCGACGGGAATGATCGCCCTTGGCTTCAGCCGGCCTTCCGCCTTGATCATGGCGATGGCAGCCTCGAGGCTGGCGATGTCGATGTTGTAGGTATTGGGATCGACATCGACGAAAACCGGCTCGGCCTTGGCCAGCGCCACCACTTCCGCCGTGGCGGCGAAGGTGAAGCTCGGCACGAACACCGCGTCGCCTGGGCCGATGCCGGCCGCAAACAGCGGCAACAGCAGCGCGTCGGTGCCGTTGGCGCAGGCGACGACATGCTTGGTGCCGATATAGGCGGCGAGCTTATTTTCGAATTCGGTGACCTCAGGTCCCAGAATATAGCGTCCCTCATCGACGACGCGGTCGATCGCCACTTTCAGCCTGTCGCGGATTCGTTCGCGCTGCGCGCCAAGATCGATGAACTGCATGTCGGCCTCAAAACGGTACTAGCCAGATAACCGGCCGCTGGTATCAGAGTTGCGCCAGCCGAGAAAGCTGCACGAACCAAACCGCGAATTGCTCAAGTGTCGCAGCCTGTTACCTCTGATTTCCGAGGTGCCCTTTGAAGATGCCGGAAATCCGGGCTTCGTCAGGCATCATTTGGTTTTCATATCGCGTCGCGTCCGGCCGGCGAAACATAAAGTGATCGCCAAGCTGGGTGTATCGCCGTGCAATCAGGCGATTTCGTGCCGCCATGGCGGATTGGCGCCGGCTCGCGACACGGTAACCGCCGCAGCCTTGGCGCCGAGCGTCAGCGCCTTGTGGATGGCGTCTTCCGGCAGATTGGCGATCGCCTCCTTCGACAGCAGGCCTTGCTCGTGCAGCGAGGCCAGGATGCCGGCGTTGAACGTGTCGCCGGCGCCGACCGTATCGACCACCTCGACCTTGTCCGGCACGACCGTGACCTTGTGATCCCTGGTGTAGCCGGCAGCGCCTTCGCTGCCATGGGTGACGACGATCAGGGTCGGGCCGCGATCCAGCCAGTTGCGGACGACGTCTTCGTGCGAGCCGGCTTCGCCGAACCAGTTGAGGTCCTCATCCGACAGTTTCACGATGTCGGCCATCGCCATCATAGAGCGGATGCGCCGGAGATGCTTGGCCTTGTCAGGGATGAAATTGGGCCGAATGTTGGGGTCGAGCATCATGACGCGGCGCTTATGCTCGCGCCGCATGAATTCCTCGTAGGCCGATCCGGCCGGCTCCGAGATCAGGCTGATGGCGCCGAACAGCATGGCTTCGATCTCGCTGCCGAGTTTCGGCAGATCGTCGACGGTCAGCATGCGTCCGGCTGTGTTTTCATCGTAGAACGTGTAGGTCGCCTGGCCGTTGTCCAGCCGCACGAAGGCAAGCGTGGTCGGCCGGGGAGATGTGTGCGCATAGGTGGAACTGACCTTGCTCTCTCCCAGTGCGTCCCTGAACTGGCCGCCGAACAGGTCCGACGACAGGCCGGAAAAGAAACCGGCGGGTGCTCCCAGCCTGCCGAGCGCAATAGCGGTGTTGAACACCGCGCCGCCGACATAGGGGGCAAAGGCCGGCTCGCCCTCCGTCGTGGTACGCGGCAGCATGTCGATCAGGGCTTCGCCGCAACAGAGGATCATGATTTGCAGTTCTCCGGCGGATAGATCACACCCTTGCGGATGATGATGTTGGCGTAGAGCTACGGCTCGTTTGTCGCGACGATCGCGTGCGCGGATCTGACCCGTAGATAGAAGCCGGCGCCGGCAAGCGCAACCGCCTTGCAACCATTCCGACCAGCAAACTCAAGCACTCCTGGAAATCGTCGTCGAACCGATGAGGAAGCGCTCGGAAAGCGGCAGGCTGGCGCCGCCCAGGGCACGTGCATGAATACCGACAGTGCCCTCGCGAACGGCTGGGAGGTTCAGGCCTTCGCCGTCGATGTTGCCGATGGCTTCGACAACGGCATCGACGAGCCGGCGCCGCACGGCCTTCGGCATCCATCCGTCGATCACCGCTGCCTCGAAATCGATAACCGAGGATGCTGCCACGATGGCATAGGCGAGCGCTTGCGAGGCGCAGGCGATCCAGTCGTCAAGCTCGACGCCGATCTCGCCCCAATCCTCCGGTGACGTCCACAGATGCGAGGCCTCGACACCGCGCGCGTTGAGCGCCTTTTCCAGCATGGCGATCGACGCCACGTCGATCAGTTGGGTCGGCTTGCCGTCCGGTCCGGGCACCGGCATCGAACCCAGCGCGCCGGCATTGCCGGTCGGCCCGCCAAAAAGGTGACCGTTGAGCACGATGCCGCCGCCGGCGAAGGCACCGATATAGAAATAGACGAAGTCGCGCGCCGCACCCGCCTTGCCGAACACCAGCTCGGCGCCGCAAGCCGAGGTGGCATCATTCTGCAGATAGACGGGGAATTCGCACTGCGCCTGGATATCGGCGCGGATGTCGCGGTGGCGCCATTCGTCCATGACGTCGCGCGGCGCACCTGCCGTATCGGCCCAGTTCCACAATTCGAACGGCATGGCGATACCGAGCCCGGCAATGCGCTTGTCCTGCGCCGGGGTGAGCTCGCCGCGCATCGTCTTCATGCCGGAGGTGACGAATTCGACCGTCTCGCGCGGTGCCGGATAGCGGTAGGAATGCTGCAGCATCGAGCGTACATTGCCGAGAAAGTCGATCAGCACGAGTTCGGCGCTGCGACGGCCGATCTTCAGGCCGATGAAATAGGCGCCATCGGGATTGAGCGCCATCGGAATGGAGGGTTGGCCGATCTTGCCGCGCAACGGCGCCTGGCGGACAAGGAGCTTGTCCACCTCGAGCTCGCGCATGATGACGGAAACTGTCTGAGCCGAAAGTCCGGTCATGCGCGCAATGTCGGACTTGGCCAGGCTGCCGTGCCGACGCACCAGAGACAGCACCAGCCGCTCATTGTGGTCTCGCATGCCGCTCTGGTTGGTGCCGCGATGAATGCGGCTTTCGGCTGCCTCGGGCGAACCGTGCCCCGTAATGCCGGTCTCCACCCTTGTTCCTCCCGTCGTTTCCCCTCAAAGCTTTTGGGGCCAGAATGAGTGAACGATGCAGTCCTGTCAATAATAAATAAGAGTGATTTAATTATTGACAGAAACCTCGGCCTGGTGTTGTGTTGGGCCAGGCGTCCACGCCGGGAGAAGTCGTCTGGATGCTTGTGCGGATGCCGGTTGGCCGGCATCCGAAATGGTTCCACTGGGAGGAAAATCGTGACCAAGACAGCACTATTGAAGTCCACCGTTTTTGCCGCGGCCGGACTGGGTCTGATGGCGTTCACCTCGGCCGCGTCCGCTGCCGACGTCGGCGCCTGCCTGATCACCAAGACCGACACCAACCCCTTCTTCGTCAAGATGAAGGAAGGCGCGGCCGCCAAGGCCAAAGAGCTCGGCGTTGAGCTTAAAGCCTACGCAGGCAAGATCGACGGCGACAGCGAGAGCCAGGTGGCGGCGATCGAAAGCTGCATCGCCGACGGCGCCAAGGGCATCCTGATCACCGCGTCGGACACCAAGGGTATCGTCCCGGCGGTGAAGAAGGCACGTGACGCCGGTCTGCTCGTGATCGCGCTGGACACGCCGCTTGATCCGCTCGACGCCGCCGACGCGACCTTCGCGACCGACAATCTGGAGGCCGGCAAGCTGATCGGCGCGTGGGCCGCCGCGACGCTCGGCGACAAGGCGAAGGATGCCAAGATCGGCTTCCTCGACCTGACCCCCTCGCAACCGACGGTCGACGTCTTGCGCGACCAGGGCTTCATGATGGGCTACGGCATCGACGTGAAGGATCCCAACAAGATCGGCGATGAGGACGATGCACGCATCGTCGGCCACGATGTCACGAACGGCAACGAGGAAGGCGGCCGCAAGGCGATGGAGAACCTTCTCCAGAAGGATCCCGGCATCAATGTCATCCATACCATCAACGAGCCGGCAGCCGTCGGCGCCTACCAGGCGCTCAAGGCCGTGGGCCTCGAAGGCAACGTGCTGATCGTCTCGGTTGACGGCGGCTGTCCCGGCGTGAAGTCGGTCGCCGAGGGCGTGATCGGCGCGACCTCGCAGCAATATCCGCTCCAGATGGCGGCACTCGGCATCGAAGCGATCGCCGCTTTCGCCAAGGATGGGACGAAGCCCAAGCCGACCGAAGGCAAGGATTTCTTCGACACGGGCGTGAACCTCGTGACCGACAAGCCGGCGGAAGGCGTGAAGTCCATCGACACCAAGGAAGGCCTCGCCAAGTGCTGGGGCTGATGCCGGTCTGACAGGCAACAGAACCGATCGGCCGGGGGCTTGATCCCCGGTCGTTTCGGGCGGACGATGCGCTATCGCAAGCGCGAACAATTCCGGCGGCAGATCGGGAATGGTTGGACGGGCGTCGGCGTGGCTGAGGCCCCATGGGAGGAAACATGGCTCAGGTTCAGGAATTCGAAAAGGCTCTCTCGAACAGCGAGACAAGCGTTGCTGCTTTTGACGAGCACGGCACGTCGATCGTCAAGCGCATCCAGCATTTTTTGCATTCCACTCCGGCTGCAGTGCCGCTGATCGTGCTGGTTCTGTCGATCGCTGTCTTCGGCGTCACCATCGGAGGGCGGTTCTTTTCGTCCTACACGCTGACGCTGATCCTGCAGCAGATTGCCATCGTCGGTATTCTCGGAGCCGCGCAGACGCTGGTCATCCTTACAGCCGGCATCGACCTGTCAATCGGCGTGATCATGGTGATTTCGGCCGTGATCATGGGCAATTGCGCGGTCACCTATGGTCTGCCGACCTTGCTTGCGGTGGTGATCGGGCTTGCCGCCGGCGGGGCCTGCGGGCTGCTCAATGGGCTGCTGGTCGCCTACATGAAGCTGCCGCCCTTCATCGTCACGCTCGGCACCTGGAACATCGTCATGGCCACGAACTTCATCTATTCGGCCAATGAGACGATCCGCGACGCCGACGTCGACGTCCAGGCGCCGCTGCTCCATCTGTTTGGCCTGAACTTCAAGATCGGCACAGCGGTGCTGACAATCGGCGTCATTGCCATGGTCGTGCTGGTGCTGATCCTGTGGTACGTGCTTAATCACACGGCATGGGGCCGCCATGTCTACGCCGTCGGCGATGATCCGGAGGCGGCAAAACTGTCGGGCATCCAGACCAAGAAGGTGCTGATCTCGGTTTACACCCTTGCCGGGCTGATCGCCGCTTTCGCTGCCTGGGTCTCCATCGGCCGCAACGGCTCGATCTCGCCGTCCGCCGCTGTAACCGACTACAATTTGCAGGCGATCACCGCGACGGTGATCGGCGGCATTTCCCTCTTCGGCGGACGCGGGTCGATTCTGGGCACGCTGTTCGGCGCTATGATCGTCGGCGTCGTTTCGATGGGCCTCAACATGCTGGGCGCCGATCCGCAATGGAAAGTGCTGCTTACCGGTGTGCTGATTATCGGCGCCGTGGCAATCGACCAGTGGATCAGAAAGGTTTCGGTGTAACCATGACCCAGGAGCCCATCCTCACCGCGCGCGGCCTCGTCAAGCGCTATGGCCGCGTCACCGCACTGAATAGCTGCGACTTCGATCTCTATCCGGGAGAAATCCTGGCCGTGATCGGCGACAACGGCGCAGGCAAGTCGACGCTGATCAAGGCGATCTCTGGCGCCGTGATTCCGGACGAGGGGACCATCGAGTTGGACGGCAAGCAGGTGCTCTTCAAGTCGCCCATCGAGGCCCGCGAGGCCGGCATCGAAACCGTCTACCAGAACCTGGCGCTATCGCCGGCGTTGTCGATCGCCGACAACATGTTCCTCGGTCGCGAGATCCGCAAACCGGGTTTTCTGGGCGACTGGCTGCGCATGCTCGACCGGCCGGCCATGGAAAAGCGCGCCCGCGACAAGCTCACCGAACTTGGCCTGATGACCATCCAGAACATCAGCCAGGCCGTGGAAACGCTCTCGGGTGGCCAACGCCAGGGCGTGGCGGTAGCGCGGGCCGCCGCCTTCGGCTCGAAGATGGTCATCATGGATGAGCCGACAGCGGCGTTAGGCGTCAAGGAGAGCCGCCGCGTGCTCGAACTGATCCTCGACGTGAAGAAGCGCGGCCTGCCGATCGTGCTGATCTCGCACAACATGCCGCATGTCTTCGAGGTGGCCGACCGCATTCACATCCATCGGCTTGGCCGTCGCCTCTGTGTCATCGATCCCAAGCAATATACGATGTCCGACGCCGTCGCCTTCATGACCGGAGCGAAGCTTCCGCCGGAGGCGGCGCTGGCGGCCTGATGCATGTCGCCCAAAAGTGCGTAGCGGTTTTGGGATAACGACATGCATAAACGAGAAAGCATGTCGCCCAAAAGTGCGTAGCGGTTTTGGGATAACGACATGCACGCATCGCGGAAGCCGCCCAAACGCGACGCGCTTTAAGTTGCTAAACTGCCGCAGGGTAAGCTGCCCCGCGGCAATCTAACTCGATTGAATGTATAACAAAATATGCGCTAGCATGGGCTGGGAGGAATGGTGAAAGCCAGTATGATCATGGCAACCGCACGAGAGGCGACATGACGCACGCGATGGCATCCAAAGCTCCCATTCTCGAAACCCCAGATCCCAAGACGCTCGCTGACGAAGTCCTGAAGGCCCTCAAATACAGGGTCGGCAAGGGCACCGCAGTCGCCACGCAATACGACTGGCTCACCGCCTCGATCAAAGTCGTGCGTGACCGCATCGTCGATCACTGGATGCAGGCGACGCAAGAGGCCTACGCCCAGCAGGAAAAGCGCGTCTACTATTTGTCGCTGGAATTCCTCATTGGCCGCCTGATGCGCGACGCCTTCTCCAACCTCGGCCTGATGGACAATATGCGCGAAGCGCTGCGGTCTCTCGGCGTCGACCTCGATCTCATCGCGGCCCTCGAGCCGGATGCAGCGCTTGGCAATGGCGGTCTC
Source organism: Mesorhizobium sp. M6A.T.Cr.TU.017.01.1.1 (assembly GCF_004023115.1). Taxonomy (NCBI): domain Bacteria; kingdom Pseudomonadati; phylum Pseudomonadota; class Alphaproteobacteria; order Hyphomicrobiales; family Phyllobacteriaceae; genus Mesorhizobium; species Mesorhizobium sp. M6A.T.Cr.TU.017.01.1.1. Next base: position 4,256 of record NZ_RZTA01000133.1, on the reverse strand, counting down.
GGTCGGCTCGCCGCCTGCTTCATGGAAAGCATGGCAACCGTCGACATCCCCGCGCATGGCTATGGCATTCGCTATGCCAACGGCATGTTTCGTCAGGAAATCCACGATGGCTGGCAGGTCGAACTGCCCGAGACCTGGCTCGATCACGGCAACCCCTGGGAGTTCGAGCGGCGCGAACGCTCCTTCGAGGTCGGTTTCGGCGGCGCGGTGGAATCGATCACCTCGAAGGACGGCAGGCTTGAGCGCCACGTCTGGAAGCCGATCGAACATGTTCTGGCGGTTGCCTACGATACGCCGGTGGTCGGTTGGCGGGCCAACCGCGTCAACACGCTGCGGCTCTGGTCCGGCATGCCGATCGATCCGATCCTGCTCGACAAGTTCAACGCCGGCGACCACATCGGTGCGCTCGCCGAAAGCAACAAGGCCGATGCTTTGTCGCGCGTCCTTTACCCCGCCGATTCCCACAAGGCTGGTCAGGAGCTGCGGCTAAGACAGGAGTATTTCTTTTCGACCGCATCGTTGCAGGACATCATCCAGCGTCATCTCAGCCAGTATGGCGACCTGCAGTCGCTGCCCGACAAGGCGGCGATCCATCTGAACGACACTCATCCGGCCATCGCGGTGCCCGAGCTGATGCGCCTGCTGATGGATGTCCACGGCATGGATTTCGACCAGGCCTGGAGCATCACCAAGCGCACCTTCGGCTATACCAACCACACGCTGCTTCCCGAAGCGCTCGAAAGCTGGCCGGTGCCGCTGTTCGAGCGGCTTTTGCCGCGCCATATGCAGATCGTCTACGCCATCAACGCTGAAGTGCTGTTGGAGGCGCGCGCCTCCGACCAGTTCTCGGATGAACAGATCGGTCGCATCTCGCTGATCCAGGAAAATGGCGACCGCCGGGTACGCATGGGCAATCTGGCCTTTGTCGGCTCGCACTCGATCAACGGCGTATCAGCCCTTCACACCGAGCTGATGAAGGAAACGGTGTTTGCCGACCTTCACAAGCTCTACCCCGACCGCATCAACAACAAGACCAACGGCATCACACCGCGTCGTTGGCTGATCCAATGCAATCCCGGTCTTACCGCGCTCACCCGCGAGGCAATCGGCGATCGCTTCCTCGACGACATCGACGCGATCAAGGAGCTCGATGCCTTTGCCGACGACGCCGCCTTCCGCGACAAGTTCGCGGCCGTCAAGCGGGCGAACAAAGTCAGGCTTGCCAATCTCGTCGCCGACCGCCTCGGCATCAAGGTCGATCCCTCGGCGCTGTTCGACATCCAGATCAAGCGCATCCACGAATACAAGCGCCAGCTGCTGAACATCCTCGAAGCGATCGCGCTCTACGACCAGATCCGCTCGCATCCGGAGCGCGACTGGATGCCCCGCGTCAAGTTCTTCGGCGGCAAGGCGGCGCCCAGCTATCACAACGCCAAGCTGATCATCAAGCTCGCCAACGACGTCGCCAAGGTCATCAATCGCGACCCGGCTGTTCGCGGCTTGCTGAAAGTGGTGTTCGTGCCGAATTACAATGTCAGCCTGGCCGAGATCATGATGCCGGCCGCCGACCTTTCGGAGCAGATATCGACCGCCGGCATGGAAGCCTCCGGCACCGGCAACATGAAATTCGCGCTGAACGGTGCGCTGACCATCGGCACGCTCGACGGCGCCAATGTCGAGATCAAGGAATGCGTCGGCGACGACAACATCTTCATTTTCGGCCTGACCACTGAGCAGGTCGCCGAGCGGCGCAGCAACGGCTACGATCCGCGATCCGTGATCGAAGCCTCTCCCGAACTGGCGCAGGCGGTGGCTGCCGTTTCGTCGGGCGTCTTTTCGCCTGACGATCCGGAACGCTATCGCGACCTGATGAACGGCCTCTATCAGAGCGACTGGTTCATGGTCGCAGCGGATTTCGATGCCTACGCCGCCACCCAGCGCGACGTCGACGCCGTCTGGCGCAACAGCCCGGATTGGCACGCCAAGGCAATCCGCAATGTCGCCCGCGTCGGCTGGTTCTCATCCGACCGCACGATCCGCCAATATGCGAAAGAAATCTGGAACGTGCCCGTCTGATATGATTGCATGAGGCCACGAACAACGTGGTCCCGGGGAGGGTCACTGCCTGATGAGGAAGCCGCGCGCGACCGCTGCGACAAGCGGGCCGGATGGACTGGCGTCAGCCGGTGATGTCGCGGCGATTGTCGCCGGCACGCATGGTGATCCTTTCGCTGTCCTCGGTGTGCACGAGGTTGACAAGGGCTTTGTCGCCCGCTGCTTCGTCCCTCATGCCGAGCTCGTCACTGCCTATACGCTGACCGGCAAGAAAGCGGGCGAACTCTCCAGGCGCGACGAAGGCGGCTTCTTCGAGGGCAGGCTGTCGCTCAAAAAGCGACAGCCCCTGCGCTATCATGCGCGCAATGCCGGTGGCGACTGGTGGCTGACCGATCCCTATTCGTTCGGTCCGGTGCTTGGTCCGCTGGACGACTATTATATCGCCGAGGGTTCGCATCTCAGGCTGTTCGACAAGCTCGGCGCGCATCTCATCGACCACGAGGGTGCGTCCGGCGTGCATTTCGCCGTCTGGGCGCCCAATGCCAGGCGTGTGTCGGTGGTCGGCGACTTCAACGAATGGGACGGCCGCAGGCATACGATGCGCGTCCGCCGCGACACCGGCATCTGGGAGTTGTTCATTCCCGACATCGGCGCCGGCCGGCCCTACAAATACGAGATCATCGGACCCGATGGCGTGAGGCTGCCGCTGAAGGCCGATCCGTTCGCCTTCAAATCCGAACTGCGCCCGGCCACCGCTTCGGTGACGGCGCTTCCGCCGGCGCATCAATGGGGTGACGAGGCGCACCGCAATTTCTGGCGCAACACCGACCCCAGGCGCGAGGCGGTGTCGATCTATGAGGTCCATGCCGGCTCCTGGCAGCTTCACGACGACGGCAGCTTCCTGTCGTGGGACGAACTCGCCGAAAGGCTGATCCCCTACGTCGTCGACACGGGTTTCACCCATATCGAATTCATGCCGATCTCCGAACATCCCTATGACCCGTCCTGGGGCTACCAGACGACAGGCCTCTACGCGCCGTCGGCCCGCTTCGGCGATCCGGACGGTTTTGCCCGCTTCGTCGACGGCGCCCACCGCGCCGGCGTCGGCGTCATCCTCGACTGGGTGCCGGCACATTTCCCGGTGGACGCGCATGGCCTGGCCAATTTCGACGGCACCGCGCTCTATGAGCATGCCGACCCGCGCAAGGGCTTCCATCCCGACTGGAACACCGCGATCTACAATTTCGGCCGTCGCGAGGTGGTCTCGTTCCTCGTCAACAATGCGCTGTTCTGGGCTGAGAAATACCACGTCGACGGTTTGCGGGTCGATGCCGTCGCCTCGATGCTCTACCTCGATTATTCACGCAAGGCCGGCGAATGGATTCCCAACGAAAAGGGCGGGCGCGAGAACCTCGAGGCGGTCAGCTTCCTCCAGAGGATGAACAAGGAGGTCTATGGCCATCATCCGGGAGTGATGACGATTGCCGAGGAATCGACCTCATGGCCAAAGGTCTCGCAGCCGGTGCATGAGGGCGGACTGGGTTTCGGCTTCAAGTGGAACATGGGCTTCATGCACGACACGCTGGAGTATTTTTCCAAGGAGCCGATTTTTCGCAAGCATCACCACAACGATATCACCTTCGGCCTGGTCTACGCCTTCTCAGAGAATTTCGTGCTGCCGCTCTCCCATGACGAGGTCGTGCACGGCAAGGGCACGCTGCTCGGCAAGATGGCCGGCGACGACTGGCAGAAATTCGCAACGCTGCGCGCCTACTACGCCTTCATGTGGGGCTACCCCGGCAAGAAGCTGTTGTTCATGGGACAGGAATTCGCCCAGCGCCGCGAGTGGAGCGAGGCGCGCGCGCTCGACTGGAATTTGCTCGATTTCCGGCTCCACCGCGGCGTCCGGCAAACGGTGCGCGATCTCAACTATCTTTACCGTTCGCGCCCGGCGCTGCATGCGCGCGACTGCGAGCCGGAGGGCTTTTCCTGGCTGATCGTCGACGACAGCGCGAACTCCGTCTTTGCCTGGCTGCGTAGCGCGCCGGGCGGAAATCCGGTCGCCGTCATCTCCAATTTCACGCCCGTGCCACGCGACAATTATCGCGTGCCGTTGCCGACGGCCGGAAAATGGCGCGAGATCATCAATACGGACGCCGCCGACTATGGCGGTTCCGGCAAGGGCAATGGCGGCGCCGTCG
>NZ_RZTA01000132.1:0-15401 GCF_004023115.1 Mesorhizobium sp. M6A.T.Cr.TU.017.01.1.1 | reverse complement strand
CATATCAGACGGGCCGCCAGGGACCTGACACTGTAATATCGGGGTTTCTCCGGCGGCCCGTCTGATATGCGCGCCGCCGGCGCCGCCCGCGGTCTTGACCACCCAGTTCTCCGGATCGGGCGGCCGGCTCCATCGGAATTCCGGATGCGGGATGCCGATTTCGGCGCAATCGGCGGCCAGCAGTTGCGGGTCTTTGATCCTGCGGATCGCGGCGCCACTATTGCCGGCGAGCGGAAAATGGCGCGCGACCTCGTCTACTGTCTCCGTCATCCGCTCGAAGCCCGAGCCCAGGACGATGGCGACCGGCCGGTCGTCTCCAGCCAGTTGCCGAAGCGTCTCGACGATGCGCTCCCCGTTGATGCTGCCCTGCAGGTCGCCCGGCAGCATCGTCGCGCGTTCGGCGAGCGCGACCGTGTCGGTGTCGCAAAAGAAATCGGCGACCAGCGGACGATAGCCGGCGCGGCGCGCAGCGGCAGCCAGCGCCCGGCCTGAAATCGCCGCGATCAGGAGGGATCCGGCGTTACTTGGCAATCTCGCGTGCAAGGGAAAATGCTTCCTGGAAATCGAGCGTGATGGTTTTTTCGGATTCGATCATTCTTTTGAAGAGGCCGAATTCGACCTTGTATTTCACGTTGCCGATGGCAAGCGGACCAATGCCGACAGCTTTTGCCGCTTCGAGCGGATCGCTATTGGCGTTGACGGCCACGCCTTCGATGCCGGCCGGCGGAACCGCATTGACGTCGGCGGCAATGAGCAGGCCGTCGCCTTTCAACTGGGCTTTCGAGACCACCTGAACGCCGGCCTTGGCGCAAGCCAGGATCACCTCGCTCGCCTCGACCAGCTTCGTCTTCCGGGCGTCGCTCGATCCGTCAGCCGCATCGACGTCGATCTTGAATCGGCTTTTGATCTCAGCCGCGATCTGCTCGACCCTTTCGATGCCGTCATGACCGACAAGCGTGACCCGGGCGCCTTCCTTGGCCGCGATGACGGCTGTGCAGAAGCCGACGACGCCGGTGGCGCCGAAAACAGCGATCCTCGTGTCTCTCAACCCACGCTCGAATTTCTTCTCCAGCGCTTTTTCGACCTTGGCCACCATCGCCGCGGCCGTGGTGAACGAGCCGGCCGGATCGGCGAATACCGAAACCTGGAAAGGCGGCACCATCGCCTTTCGCGCTGCGTCGAACATGTCGAGCGCCAGCGAGGCATCCTTGCCGGCGATGAAGATGCCGGTATCGACCCCTGCATCGGGCGGGCGCGAAAAGATCGCGTCCTGCACGAGGCCTGTCACCTCGCCGAGGCTTACGTCGACATAGGGGACGACGGCGTCGAAGCCTGCATCGAGCGCCATGTTCACGTCGAAAGGGCTCATGTGTTTCAACGGCGTCAGCATGTGCAGGATATGTTTGCGGGCCATTTCTCGCCTTTCTTCTTGAACCTGATCGTGTTGCCGAGCCGTCAGCTGCCGACGAGATCAAGTTTGGTCGAACTGATCTTCGCGCCGGAATTCCTGCCCTTGACGATCCTGATCTCGATGCCGTGCTCAACTGTCTGCTGAACCGCGCTGACGAACCTGACTGCGGCGTCTTGCGATGGGGCGAAGGCAAACCCTGTTGGCCCCCATGAGCTCTGCCCGATGCCGACGGCGCCTGCTTCATTGAGAGCATGGGCCACCCTCTCGACCCGCTTGGAGGTGAAAACGCCGCCTTGCGCCGGGGCGAAATGGGTGCCGATCAGCATCTGGATCGCGGCGACGGCGGCGCCGAAGGCTGGAAGGTCGTGCTCGACCAGAGCCGGCATCATGCCCATCAGCACCCGCCGGCAGATCTCGCCGCTGCCGGATGCCGGGAAGGGTGGCAGCGAGCGAAACGCCGCGATCTCGGCATCGCCATGCAGTCCATGCCCGCCATGGTCGAGGATCAGGATGACGCGCCACTCTTCCGGAAACGGCAATCGCGCCACGACCGGCGGCGGCCTGCCGCTGTCGTCCTTGCCGGCGTCGACAATGACACCACCGCTTTCGAAACTGGCGATGCCGATGCCGGATCGGCCGCCCCGATCGAGCAGGGTCGCGTCGCCGCCGATATCGAGAGGCAGTTGGTGGAGCGTGCGCAGCGCCGAGGCGACGGCAAGGGCGATCTGCGTGCCGGAGCCGAGGCCGGCATGGCTCGGGATCGACTGCTCGACCACCAGCCGGTGCTGACCGCGAACGCCGAGATGGCTGCAGAGCGTCGACAAATGTTCGCCGGCGCGACGGCTCTCGGGGCCTTCGACGATGGTCTCGCTGGATCGAGACAGGGTGACGACGGTTTCGGGTTCGCTCAGAGGTAGCCCGACGCTGCCAAAGCGACGTCCGGTATCACCATTGAGATCGAGGAAGCCAAGGTGCAGGCGGGAGGGCACTCGTATGGTGACAGAATTCGACATCTACCCCCCGATGGGTGCATCATAGACGCATCATGGAAGTTTAGGTGCCCGTCGCCATGATAGCTGTTTTCGTAGAAGGGGCAAGCCGGAGAGAGTGCATTCGTTTTATCTTCTTTGGCCCCGGCGCGAAAACGGACCGGGCCATTCGCGGAGGTCGAGATGAGCGAGACAGCTAAGGAAAAGGTCTATTCGGAAGCCGAGATCGCCGACCGGCTCGAGAAGGAGCTGCCGAAGTGGCGCTACGAGAACGGCTGGATCCGGCGCAAATACAAGACCCACAGCTGGAAATCGACACTGATGGTGATCAACACGGTCGGCCATCTCGCCGAGGCGGCGTGGCACCATCCCGACATCACGGCGTCCTATGCCTGGGTCGAGGTGCGCCTGATGAACCATGCAGCGAAGGGCATCACCGACAAAGACTTCGAGCTGGCCAAAAAGATCGAGGATGTTGTCCAGTGGCAGCCGGCCAAGGAAGGCGGCGCGCTGGAAGGCACTCCGCCGACCGATCAGCGCTTCGCTTACATCAAATATGATTAAGCGCGGTCGGAATTTGTTGATGGCGTATGAAAACATTCGCTAATCTGCTGGCAGGCGGGGTTCACGGCCGATCCAGTTTCGTCTAGGATCGGGCCGGCACCAGAAAGTAGCGTAGTGAATGGCGGTTGCTTGGATCGGCAACCGGGAAACGCTGGTCGAGCGCGCGGCTGCACATGCCGCTGCGTTGTTGGGGTCGAGCCGGTGCCCGGTTTTCAGCTTGGATACGGATATACACGGCACCAGAGCGGCGATCGCGCTGGCTGAGCGGGTTGGCGCGGCATACGATCATGCCGATGGCGCGGCAGTTTCCCGGGAGACCGCGCTTTTTACCGACAAAGGCGCGATGACCGTCGCGCCCGGCGAGACGCGCCGGCGCGCCGATGTCGTGGTGATCGTGGGCGAACTCCCGCAAATCCATCATGAATTTGTCGGCGAACTCTCGGCCACGGTTCCCGATCTCTCGGCCCCCGATCTCACAGGCAAGAATCAACGTGAAATCTTTCTGGTCGGGTCGAACGGGGCGTCTGCGCCGCCGTTGAGCAACGGGCGGACGGCGACGCTCCTCTCCTGCGGCGAGGCAAGCCTCGGCGCGACGCTGGCGGCGCTGAGGACGCAGTGCAGGGGGCGTCAGACTTCGCAGCCGGTGTCGAACTTCGACGATTTCGCCAAAGCCCTGGAGGCTGCGCATTTTCCAGTCTTCCTGTTTTCAGGCGACGCAACCGAAGGGCTGGCGCTGGAGATGCTGCAAGGACTGATCGCCGATCTCAACCGCAAATCACGCGCATCCGGCCTTCATCTGCCGGCGCGCGAAAACGGATGGGGAAGCGCGCTCGCCTCGACCTGGATGGCGGGTTTTCCGCTGCGCACGGGCTTTGCGCGCGGCTTCCCGGAATTCGATCCCTGGCGTTACGATGTCGCGCGCATGATCGCTGCCGGCGAAGCCGACCTGCACCTGCGGATCTCCTCCTCAATTGTCCAGCCGCAGAAGAAAAGGAACCGCATGGCGCTGATCGCGTTGGCGAAAACGCAGAAGCCGGTCGCGGGCGCTGCGGTCACCATCGCCATCGGCGAAGCGGGCGTCGATCACGAGGCGGTGGTCTATTCCAGCCGCACCGGTTCGCTAAGGTCGATCGATGCGCGAGCGGCGTCCGAACTGCCCTCCGCTGCGACTGTCATCCGCCTGGTCGCCAGTCATGTCTCCGCCGAGGCCGCGTTGCCATGCTGACGAAAATTGCGGGCGGCGACATCATCGATCCGGTCAACGGTCGTCTCGGCAAGGGCGACCTCTGGATCAGGGACGATAAGATCGTTGCGGCGCCGGCGGGGGGCGCTGCCGACCGGACCATCGACGCTGCCGGCTGCGTCGTGATGGCGGGCGCCATCGACATCCATTCCCACATCGGTGGCGGCAATGTGAACACGGCACGGCTGCTCCTGCCCGAGCAGCATGCCGCGCATCAGGCGCGGCCGGCGACGACGCCGCTCTCCAATGCCGGCTGGTCGACCTTCCAGACCGGCTGCCTCTACGCCAAGATGGGTTTCACCACGGTCGTCGAGCCGGCTATGTCGCCGGGAGCGGCACTTCACACCCATCTCGAATTGGCCGACATCCCGATCATCGACAAGGCGACGCTCGCCATTCTCGGCAACGACGATTTCCTGCTGTCAATGATCCGCGACGACGCTTCGTCTCAAATGATCGAGGACTATGTCGCCTGGACAGTCGCCTCGACACGGGCGCTTGGGGTCAAGGTGATCAACGCCGGCGCGGCGGCCGCCTTCAAGGAAAACGTCCGCACCTTCTCGCTGGACGATGTGGTGCCTTCCTATGGCGTCAGCTCGCGCAAGATCGTCAAGACGCTGCAGGCCGCCGTCGACAGCCTTGGCGTCCCGCACCCTCTGCATGTCCATTGCAACAATCTGGGCAGTCCCGGATCGGCGGACACGGCGGCCGCGACGATCGCGGCAGCGGAGGGGTTGCCGATGCACCTCGCCCACCTCCAGTTCTATGGCTACGGCACGGAAGGCAAGCGCAGGTTTTCCTCGGCCGCGGCGCGTCTCGCCGAACTGGTCAACGCGACGCCGGAAGTCACCATCGATATCGGCCAGGTGATGTTCGGCCAGACGGTCACCGTCTCCTCCGACGTCATGCGGCAGTTTTCGGCGCGTGGCAGCGCGAGCCCGAAGAAATCCGTCATTCATGACGGCGACGGCAATGGCGGCGGCATCGTGCCCTACAGCTATGGCAAGGATTTCTATGGCGCGATGCAGTGGGCGATCGGGCTCGAGCTTTTTCTCCTGATCAACGATCCCTGGCGTGTCTTCTTCACCACCGATCATCCCAATGGCGCGCCCTTTACCGTCTACCCGGCTCTGTTCGAGCTGCTGATGAGCCGGGAAGCGCGCACCGAAATGATTGCCGGACTTCCAAAATCCGCCATGGCGCTCTCCACCCTGGCCGCAATCGACCGCGAATACACGTTCGAGGAAATTGCCATCATGACGCGCGCGGCCCCAGCCAAGCTGCTCGGGCTAACAGACCGGGGCCACCTCGGCGCCGGCGCCATAGCCGATATCGCTGTCTACCGCAGGGACGGGAACATCGCGAAAATGCTGGGGCAGGCGGCATATGTCTTCAAGGATGGCGATCTCGTCGTGCAGGATGGAGAGATCACCCATTACCGGTGGGGCAAGGCGCTCAGGCTCAATCCGTCGCCGGACAAGGCAATGGTGCGGCGTCTGGAGGACTATCACCAGCAGCGCTACGGCCTGTCGCTGGACTGGTTCAATTTCCCAGATTCCGCGATCGCGCGCGAACAGCCATTCGGCGAGGTTGCATGCCGAACGTGAGCGTAAATGGCATAGTGATCGACGATACCTTTGCCGAGGCCTTCGGCATGCGCGCGACCGCCATCATCATCACCGCGCCGAACCGGAAATGGGCTCGCCAGGCGGCGATCACCATGACCGGCTTTGCCACCTCGGTGATCGGCTGCGGCTGCGAAGCGGCAATCGACGTCGAACTGCCGCCATCGGCCACACCGGATGGCCGGCCCGGCTGCCGCGTGATGATCTTTGCGATGGGAACAGACGAACTGCAGAAACAACTGCTCAATCGCGTCGGCCAGTGTGTCTTGACCTCGCCGGGTTCGGCCTGCTTCGCCGGACTGGAGGGCAGCGCCGAGTTGAAGCTCGGTTCGGCGCTGCGTTATTTTGGCGACGGCTGGCAGATCTCCAAGAAAATCGGCGGCCGGCATTTTTGGCGCGTTCCCGTCATGGATGGCGAATTCCTGTGCGAAGCAACGACCGGGCTGACGAAGGATGCCGTCGGCGGCGGCAATTTCTTCGTCATGGCTGAAAGCAGCGCCAAGGCCTTGGTTGCCGCAGAGGCCGCGGTCGCCGCGATAGGCCTGGTGCCCGGCGCGATCGTGCCGTTTCCGGGCGGCATTGCCCGTTCTGGTTCCAAGATCGGCGGTAAATACAAGGGCATGATCGCCTCGGCCAACGAAGCCTACGCGCCGACACTGCGCGGTGTCGTCAGGAGTGAGCTCGGTCCCGACATCAACGCCGTCCTGGAAATCGTCATCGATGGCGAGACCAACGATGCCGTTGCCGCCGCGATGAAGGCCGGCATCAACGCCGTCATCGAGCTCGGGCCGAAGCGAGGCGCGGTTCGCATAAGCGCCGGCAATTACGGCGGCAAGCTCGGCAAATTCATCTATTCGCTGAAGGATATGCTGCCATGAAGGCGCTGACCTTCACCCTTGTCGCCGAGCCGCCCGAGCGCCTTGACCTGTCGCCGCTGACGCCAGAGCGGCTTGCCGGGATCGAAAGGCGCGATATCGAAAGAATCCAGATCGGCATGTCGAAGCATGGATCGAAGGTCGGCGATATTTTTCGCGTCGCCGGCAACGATCCGCTGGACATCGTGTTCGAAGGTGGAAGCGCGCGCCTCGATCGCGTGGCGGAAGGCATGCGGGGCGGTTCGGTTCGTGTCGTCGGCAATGCCGGCGCCCAGGCCGGGCGCGCCATGCGCGGCGGCAAGCTGACGATCGAAGGCAATGCGGGTCCGCATGCCGGCTCCGGAATGCGCGGCGGCAGGCTTGAAATAACAGGCAACGCCGGCGATCACCTCGGTGCGCCGCTCGCCGGGGAGCTGGCCGGCATGAATGGCGGCGTGCTGATCGTCAGGGGCAAAGCGGGCGCTTTTGCCGCCGACCGCATGCGGCGCGGCCTGATCGCGGTGCTGAAGGGTTCAGGCGACAATGCCGGCAGCCGCATGATCGCCGGCACGCTGGTGGTGGCCGGCGGCACCGGCGAAATGCCCGGCTACCTGATGCGCCGCGGTTCGATCCTGCTCGATCGCGCGCCGAAAAGTCTGTCGCCGAGCTTCGTCGAATGCGGCGCGCCGGAGAGCGTTTTTGCCGCCATCGTCGATCGCCATCTGATCGCCGAGGGTATTTTGAAACGGCCGCTTCTGGGCAATGCGCCGCAAAAATATGGCGGCGACAACGCGGTGCTTGGAATGGGTGAGGTTCTTTTCCCTCGCTGAGGCGTGTTGATTACGCAAATGCCTTCAGCGCCATGCTCCAGCCGACATCCGCAAATTGCGGCTGCATGTTCCGGTTGAATAGCTGATTTTCTTCCCGCGAGATATTTTCGCGCAGCGTTTGGCTTTGCGACGTTTTGGAAGAAACCACACCACTCCACAACCTAATCCAATGCCGCCTTATTGGGCAATGAGGCTATCTCGGCGTTTCTCCAGCAGAACGTTTTCGCGTCAATATGCCCAAAATATCAACATTGTAAGGCAATTGCGCTTTTTTGGCGCAGTATCAGCAGCGCACAGCAGAATCCGTGTTGCCAAGTGGAGAGTTTTGGCTAACGTAAGAAAAACCACAAAACCACATAATGAAAAAGGGGAACGACATATGACCGAGTCAAGCAGGCGTGATTTCATGAAGGGCATGGCGGCGTTCGGAGCGGGCGCCGGTCTTATGGTGATCAACCCGGAATTCCTGGTCTCTGGCGCGGCTGCGCAGGCGGGCAAGCAACTGGTCTTCCTGTCGGCCGAGAACATCACCGGCAACTGGGATCCGACGGCGCACACGACGCTGTCGCAGAAGAACATCGAGGGTTTCGTCATGGGGTTCCTGACGCGCACGCCTATGCGCGTCGAAAGTCCCGACGAGGTCATCTACGAGCTCGCCACAAAGATCACCTTGCTTGAGCCGACCAAGCTTGAGATCAAGCTGCGTGAAGGGGTGAAGTTCCACGACGGAAAGCCGTTCAAGGCGGAAGACGTCAAGGCGACGTTCGAATACGGCTCGCAGCCCGACCGGCCGGCGCAATGGTATCCAGGCCCGACCGAGACGCTGACAATCACGACGCCGGACGACTACACGGTGATCGTCGACACATCGAAGGGCGGCTATCCGGCGCACCTGTTCATCTTCCTCGCCTCCTACCTGCCGATGCTGTCGGCAACCGACATCGCCGCTGGGCCGAGCGGGCCGCTTTCGCAGCGCCTTAACGGCACCGGGCCTTACAAGTTCGTCGAGCAGCGAGGCAACGACACGGTGTTGGAGGCCTACCCGGGCTACTTCCTCGGGGCGCCGACCATCCCCGGCATCAGCTTCAATTTCGTTGGCGATTCGACCACCCGCATGCTGTCGCTGATGAACGGCCAGGCGTCCATCGTGGAGCGGCTCGAACCGGAGCAGGTGGCGACCCTCAAAGGTAACGAGAATGTGGCGATCAGCAGCGTGGTCTCGGTCGAGAACAAGTATCTGTGGTTCCGCTGTTCCAAGCCGCCCTTCGACGACCCGCGCGTGCGAATGGCGGCCTGTCACGCGATCGACCGGTCCATGCTGCTCGAAATCCTCGGCGAAGCCGGCCATGCCTCGGCGAATTATGTCTCACCGGTGAAGTTCGGCTATGTCGACCTGCCCAATTATCCCGAATACAGCCCGGAGAAATGCCAGGCCCTGCTCGCCGAAGCCGGCTTCCCGAAGGGGCAGGGCCTGCCCGAACTCGAATACATCACCTCGGTCGGGTTCTATCCCAAGACCAAGGAGTATGGCGAGGTGATCACTGCCATGCTGCAGGAGCAGGGGTTCCCCGTCACGCTGTCGGTGCTGGAGATCGCGGCGTGGAATGAGCGTCTCTACGACCGTCCCGGCGGCGGTCCGGGCCATATGGTCGACTGCGGCTGGTCGACCGGATCGCCAGAGCCGGACCTCGTGCTGCGCACGCATTTCCATTCCTCGTCCAAGCGCATCACCGGCATCGTCGATCCCGAACTGGACGCCTCACTCGACAAGGAGCGCAGCGCGGCGTCGCTCGAGGAGCGCAAACAGATCCTCCAGACCGAGACGATGCCGATGATTGCCGCGAAAGTGCCGTCGTTCTCCCTGTTCACTTCCGTCATGATCCACGCGATGGACAAGTCTCTCACGGGGCTCTTCATCTATCCGGACGGTTCGATGGATGCGTCGAAGGGGGCGTTCGCCTGATTGGCGTCAGCCGCGGCCCGGGAGAAACAAACCCGGGCCGTGACAGCCGTCGAAGCGCAGCCCTGTCTTGCCTTCTCCCACAAGGGGAGAAGGAGAGCCGGCAACCAGTCCTCGGGCTTCGTCCGCCGCAGGAGATGGAATGTTCATCATTAGCTTTCTTGTCCGCCGCCTGGCCCAGGGTGCGCTGATCATTTTTCTTGTAACGCTGCTGATATTCACCCTGCTTCGCGTCGTTCCGGGCGATCCCGTCCGGTTGATGGCGGGCGGAATGGCGCCCGAGGCGCTGATCGAGCAGATCGCCAAGGAGATGGGGCTTCGCGACCCGGTGCTGGTTCAATTCGGGCGCTATATGAGCGGCGTCGTCAGGGGCGACCTCGGCCAGTCGTTCGTTCGGCCGGCCAGCGGCGCCTCGACCGGCGGGTCTAGTTTCGGGGATGCCACGCGCGGCGAGCGCGCCGACGTGCTCACCCTTATCGGCGAGACCCTGCCGATGACGCTGCAGCTCGCCTTCCTGGCGATCGTGTTCGCGATGCTCTTTTCGTTCCTGGTCGGCATCCCGGCCGGATTGTCTCCTGGACGATGGCCGGACAGGGTCGCTTTTTACGTGTCGTCGATCTTCATATCCCTGCCGGGTTTCTGGCTCGGCATCGTGCTTGCGCTGATCCTGTCCGTGAAGCTCGGCTGGCTGCCGGCGATCGGCTACAAGGGCTTTGCCTACACGATCCTGCCGGCAATCGTGCTGGCTGTCGAACTTTCGCCGGTTCTGATCCGGACGCTGACCGGCTCGATTTCCTCGGCAATGACGATGCCGTTCATTGCAGTCGGCCGCGTGCGCGGGCTCAGCCAGCGTCGGATCATCTTCGCGCACGCGCTGCGCAACGCCTCGGTTCCGCTGCTCAACCTTCTCGGCATCCAGATCAGCGGCCTGCTCGGCGGCGTGCTCGTGATCGAATTCATCTTCGATTATCCCGGATTGGGGCTTCTGACCATCAACGCCGTGCTGCAGCGCGACTTTCCCCTGATTCAGGGCATCGCGATCGTCACCAGCGCCATCTTCGTCCTGATCAACATCGCGGTCGATCTGGTCGCAACGCTGATCGATCCGAGACTGGAATACTGATGAGCGTCGTGCAAACCCAGCTGAGCCTGAAGGTAACCGCGCCGGAAGCGCAGCGCGGCGCTTCGCTGTCCCGGCGGATATGGAAGGCGGCGCTGGCGTCGAACGAATTCCGGGTCGGCCTCGTGATTTTCGCCCTACTGGGTCTCGCGGCGCTGCTCTACCCGGCCTTGAGCGGCATCGACCCCACCAAGATGAACGTCGCCGGCCGTTTGCAGTCGCCACCCTTCCTCGGCGACAAATGGAATTGGGCGGCACCGCTCGGCACCGATCAGATCGGTCGCGACATGCTCGTGCGCAGTCTGGTGGGCTTGCGCTATTCCCTGCTGATCGGCCTGTCCACCGTGGTGGTGATGCTGATCATCGGCTGCTCGCTCGGCACGCTCGCCGGTTACTATGGGGGCAGGATCGACATGGTGATCATGCGGATCACCGACGCGCAGCTCTCCATCCCGATGATCATCCTCGCGATTACCGTTCTGGGGGTATCGCGGCCGACGATTCCGGCGATCATCCTTGTACTCGGCCTTTCGAGCTGGCCGGTCTATGCCCGCGTCACGCGCAGCGTCGTGATGACCGAACGCAAGAGCGAATATGTGCGCGCCGCCCAGGTCAGCGGGGCTTCGGATTTTCGCATCATGGTCTGGCTGCTGTCGCCGCTGGTGCTGCCGCCGATCATCTTCGTGTCGGTGCTCGACGTGGCGCGCATGATGATCTTCGAGTCGATCCTCGGCTTCATCGGCCTCGGCGTGCAGCCTCCGACGCCGACCTTCGGCAACATCATCGCCGACGGCAGGAAATACCTGCTCAATGCATGGTGGATCGCCACTATGCCGGGGGTGTTCCTGTGCCTTACCCTGACCAGCATCAACCTGATGGGCGCTTCGCTCGAGCGGGCCCGCAACCGGATCTACGGAGGCGTGTCGTGAACAGCAGCCCGGTCCTGTCGGTCAAGAATCTCGGCGTGGAAGTGGGCACGGGCGCGGGCGCCCGGCCGGTCGTCTCCGATGTGAGCTTCGATCTCGCCCCGCGCGAAATTGTCGGCATCATCGGAGCCAGCGGTTCGGGCAAGACCGTTCTGGCGCGAGCCCTGGTCAACTGGATCGACCCGCCGCTGCGCATCTCGTCCGGCTCGGTCGAGTACAAGTCGCAGAACATCCTCGACCTGGCCGGCGGACGGATGCGACTGCTGCGCAGAGAGATCGCCTATGTCGGTGCCAATCCCATGGGAGCGCTAGATCCCACTTTGCCGGTCGGCCGCCAGATCGTCGAGAAACTCAGCGCCGTGGTACCCGGCATCGATCCATCGGAGGCCCGCAAGCGGGTCATCGACCTTCTTGGAGCGGTCCGCATTCCCTCGCCACGGTTGCGCTTCGACGAGTATCCCTCGCAATTCAGCGGCGGCATGATGCAGCGCGCGCTGATCGTCGACGCTTTGATCAGCAATCCAGCCTTTCTCGTCGCCGACAACGTCACCCAGCCGCTCGACGTGACAGTCGCGGCGCAGGTCCTGCGTCTGATGCGCGAGTTGACGGAGCGTTTCGACACCGCGGTGGTGTTCGTTTCGTCGTCGCTGCCGACGGTCAAGGAGGCGGCCGATCAGGTCCTGGTGCTGTCCGAAGGCAGGATCGTCGAGCGCAACACCCCGCAGCGGCTCATCGACGCGCCGCAGCATCCCTATACGCTGCAGTTGATCAGCCAAATTCCGAAAATCTGGACGAGCGAGGCGGTCGCCGTTCCGCGTACGACGAGCGCGGCCATGCCAACGATCAGCATACGCGACGCAACCCGCACCTACCGTGTTCGCAAACGGGGAACGTTCGCGGCCCACAGCGAGGTTCGCGCCGTGCGCAATGTCACCTTCGACGTCATGCCGGGCGAGAATTTCGGCGTGGTGGGCGAGTCCGGCTGCGGCAAGTCCACCCTGATGCGGCTTCTCAGCCGCCTGGAGTTTCCAGACAGCGGCAGCGTCATCTGCGATGGCGAGGATCTTTCGAAACTGAGGGGAAAGACGCTGCTGAAGTTCCGGCGCGATTTTCAGCTGGTGCTGCAGGATCCGTTCAACTCGCTGCCGCCGCGCACGTCCATCGGCGCGATCCTGGAGGATCCGCTGCGGGTGCACGGCATGCGCAATGCGAAGGAGATACGCGAACGCGTCCTGGCGGTCATGGCCGAGGTCGAGCTTCCCGCGAACCTCTACGATGAATTGCCGCTTGGTCTCAGCGCCGGCCAACGCCAACGCGTCAATGTCGCCCGCGCCATGGTGCTCGAGCCAAAAGTGCTCATCATGGACGAGACGCTGTCGTCGCTTGACCAGACCGAGCAGTTCCGCCTGCTGGCGCTGTTCGAAAAACTGCAGGCCCAGCACGGCCTGACCTACGTCTTCATCTCGCATGACCTTGCAATGGTCCGCCGCGTTTGCAACCGGGTCGCTGTGATGTATCTCGGCGAGGTGGTGGAGATCGCCCACAATGAGCGTCTTTTCTTCGATCCCGGGCATCCTTACACGAAGGCGCTGTTGAGCGCGGTTCCGACACTGGAGGAGCGCCGCTACAAGCCGGAGGAATGCCTGCTCGAGGGAGAGCCGCCGAGCCCGATCGACCTGCCGCCGGGTTGCAGTTTCGCCAGCCGCTGTCCGCATGCCTTCGACCGGTGCCGTGCCGGGAGCCCGACGCTGACGGCGCGAAATCACGGCGAGTTGGCGGCCTGCTTCCTCGTTGAAACAACGGGGACCCGCGCCGCCGCATGATCGACAAGAAAAGACGGGGAGGAACATACCGATGGAAGCGAAATCCGCATGAGCGATCCTGAAGATCGCATGCACTACGCACTTGCCGAACTCGAGAAGCACGGGCGCGTATCGGTGCAGGCACTCGCCGAGCATTTCCATGTCAGCCGGGAAACGGTGCGTCGCGACCTGAAGCAACTGGAACTCGAGGGCCACCTGCGATGCATCTATGGTGGTGGCGTCAAGCCGCGCCCGGACGCCGACGAGCCCATCGCCGACCGGATGCGGCTGAACGCGCGCGAGAAGGCGCGCATCGCCGAACGTGCGGCGACCCTGCTCAGAGACCACATCAAGATATTCGTCGACGCCGGCACGACGACGCTGGCCTTCGCCAAGCATCTGAGGAACTGGCCTGATATCACCGTCTATACCAACTCGCTCGACATCATCGCGCTGCTCGCCGATGCCGGACATCCCAATCTCGTGGCGGTCGGCGGCGACGTCAGGGCGAGCTACCGGGCCTTCATGGGGCCGGATCCGGTCGATCTCGTCACGCGGCATCTGTTCGACATCGCCTTCGTCAGCATTGCAACCGTCGACAGCAGGTTCGGCTTCATGGACCTCGGACAGGACGAGGCGAACATTCGCCGCGCGCTGCGAAAGCACTCCAAACAGTGCGTCATGCTGGCCGACAGCAGCAAGTTCGGGCGGCAGGGCTCCATCTGCACATACGAATTCCGGGACGTCGACATCCTGATCACCGACGCCCCCCTCAAGGCGGACTTCGCCGCGCAAATGGATCAGACGCAGGTAAAGGTGCTCTATGCTTGAAATTCGCAAGGACCCGTCGGCTTTCCCCGGCATCGACGCCGAAGCCCTCCATCGGATGATGGATGAGGTTTCCGCCTTCGGCGGTGGTCCGGACGGCTCGATGATGCGACTGACCCTGTCCCGCGAGGATGGATTGGCACGCGACTGGCTGGCTGCATGGTTTGCGCAGGAAGGCCTGCGCCTTGAGGTCGACGCGATCGGCAACATGTACGGATTTCTGGACTGGGCCGGCAAGGATGCGCCCTGGATCATGTGCGGGTCGCATCTCGACAGTCAGCCGAATGGTGGCCGTTTCGACGGCGCCTATGGAGTGATCGCCGCCTGCAGCGCGATAGAGGCGATGAGGCGCCGGGTGGCCGAAACCGGCATCAAACCGAAATGCAACTTCGTCATCGTCAACTGGACCAACGAGGAAGGAGCGCGGTTCCAGCCCAGCCTGCTTGGCAGCAGCGTCAATTCCGGCGAGATCGACCTCGATTTCGCGCTGGCGCGCCGGGACGGTTCCGGCGTTTCGGTGGCCGAGGCGCTGTCGGAGATCGGCTATGCGGGCGAGGCCGCTCGCTTGGTGCCGGACGCCCTGATCGAGATCCACATCGAGGGCTCGGCCCATCTCGAGAAGGCCGGCCTACGGATCGGGGCATTCACCCGCTTCTGGGGTGCCGTCAAATATCGCCTCGCCTATGTCGGCCGGCAGGCCCACACCGGCCCCACACCGATGGCCGAGCGGCAGGATGCGCTGCTTGCTGCCGCCTATCTGATCGCCGAACTCAGGGACATGGCCGACAAGGCCGGTCCGGATCTGCACACCTCGGCGGCGCGGCTGGAAATCTATCCCAATTCGCCGAATGTGGTGCCGGGAGAAACGGTGATGTTCATCGAACTGCGGTCGGGAAGCGCCGAGCTTCTGGCGTCGGCCGAAGCGGAACTCAAGGAGAAGATCGAGAGCTGCGCCGCGCGCGCCCACACGTCGTTCGAAGTCCGATCCATAGACCGGAGGCGAGCAGGAAAATTCGACGCCGGGCTGATCGATCTGGCCGAACAGACCGCCAAATCGCTCGGGCAGACGGTCCTTCGGCTCGACACGATCGGTGGGCACGACGCCGTCAGCATGTCGGCGGTGACACCGGCGATCGTTATCGGGGTGCCGAGCGTCGGCGGTGTCATCCACCACCCGACGGAGTTTACCACGCCCGAGGATCGGCTCCTGGGGACGGAACTGCTCGCGGGGATGCTGTGGCGGTTCTTC
>NZ_RZTA01000131.1:0-15482 GCF_004023115.1 Mesorhizobium sp. M6A.T.Cr.TU.017.01.1.1 | reverse complement strand
CCCCACCACATTACCGCCACAGCTTTAAAAATTGCCTAAGCAGACCCTAATAGCTAGGTAAGGATCATGAACGCCGCGTTAGTCTTTTCGTCGGCATTTGAGATATCTGCCGGCAAGCGCCGCATCCAGCAATATCGGCATTAAGGCTGGTTCGAGGACGTCAAAAGGCGCGATAATCCGCGCCCTTTTTGTTTTGCCGGAACGGTTTTCTCTGCTTCAGGCCGTCAGCACCACCTTGCCGATCGGCCTGGTGGCGAGAAAGGCATGGGCAGCGCCTGCTTCTTCGAGCGGAAAGGCCTTTGCCACATGGGCGGCAAGCTTTTTCGCTTCGATAAGCTTGCCAAGTTCTACAAGGCCTGCGCGGTCGGGCACGACGGACATCCGCTCGACGCGGATATCTTGCGCCTTGGCTTCTGCCTTTGTGGTGTCGCTGACATCGAGCAATGACACCAGCACGCCGCCGGCCTTGAGAACCTTCAGCGAGCGCTGCGCATGATCGCCGCCAAACATCTCCAGGACGAGGTCGATGTCATGGGCCTTGTCGACGAAATCATCCTTTGTGTAATCGATCACTTCGTCGGCTCCCAGCGAGCGTGCGAAGTCGAGCTTTTCAGGGCTCGCGGTGGCGACGACATAAGCGCCGCGCGCCTTGGCGATCTGCACCGCCAAATGCCCGACGCCACCGGCCGCCGCGTGGATCAATACGCGCTGGCCTTGTTCGAGCCCGCCATGGCGAACCAGACCTTGCCAGGCCGTCAGGCCGGCCAGCGGCAGTGCCGCGGCATGGAGGTGATCGATGCCTTTCGGCTTCGGCGCGATCTCGTCCGCCGGGACGGCGGCCAATTCGGCATAGGCGGCCGCCTGCTTGGGAAAGCGCGGCATTCCGAATACGGCGTCGCCGACCTTTAGGCCGGTTACGCCAGACCCCAGCGCCTCGACGGTTCCCGAAACATCCCAGCCGAGGATGAAGGGCGGCTCGCCGAGCAGCGGATAGCGGCCGGCGCGAACCGCACCATCGACCGGATTGATGCCGGAGGCGCCGACGCGGATAAGCACCTCGCCGGCGTTGGGCGACGGTGCCGGACGGTCGGCGATGACGAGGACTTCGGGTCCGCCGACGGAATTCTGGATAACGGCACGCATTGGGAGGCTCTCCTGCTTGTTGGTGTGCCACTATCATTTGGATAGTAATATCCGCTTGTCTAGTATGTACCTTTTCGATATATAGGCACCTTATGGATAGCGAAGATAAATCCCCATTTGGCTACGACGCATTCCGGCGGACGTGCCCCTCGCACACCGTGCTTGAAATGCTCGCCAGCAAATGGGTCTATCTGGTGATCTGCGCGTTGCGCCGGGGCCGGCTGCGCAACGGCGAATTGGCGCGCAAGCTCGAAGGCATTTCTCCGAAAATGCTGACGCACACGCTGCGCGTGCTTGAGCGCGATGGCCTGGTGCGGCGCGAGATCTTTCCGGTTATCCCACCGCGGGTCGAATATGAATTGACCGAGCTCGGCCAGAACCTGGCGGGGCTGCTCAATCAGATCAGATCCTGGTCAGAGCAGCATGCTCCCGACATCAAGGATGCCCGGGCGCGGGCGGTCGCGGAACATGAAGGGGATTTGGTGGCGTAAGCCTGCTGACGGCCCGGTATGAGCGGCGACGTTCCAGATGAGCAACGCCCGGATCGCTGGGCTTTGATTGGCCCTTAAAGCCTTGTTTTCAGCCGATCATGGCGCTGCGGCCGCCGGTCTCGGCGTCGCGGATCTTGGTGTCGCGCGATTCGAGCATTTCCGCTTTGGAAAGCTCCGCTTCGGCTTCGCCGAGCAGTGATTCGGCGACGCTTCGTTGCTGGGCGAGGTCGCTTTGCGAATTTCTGAGGTTGTCGCGGCGCAGGCGCGCTGCCTTGGCGAAGGTCGGATAGGCAAAATGGTTGATGTCGGTGATGCCGGCTTTCTTTTCTTCGGCAGTGATCTGAAGTTCCAGTTCGACAGCCATGCGCTCGAATTCAGCGATCATCATGTCGAGTTGCAGCAATTGCCGCCTCTTCTCGTTCACCTGAAACTGCTTCAGCCGAACGAGGTTTTCACGTGACTTCATGATTCGGTACTCCTGGAAACGCACACCTGCACATATCGCCCAATCCACCTGGCAAACCTCAGGCTTCACCCGTTTCCACCGACTTTACCGGAACTATGGGAAACAAATTCCTAAAGTTTTTTGCCGGCGGTAACCATTCGTTTACGGGCATTGTTAATCATACGGCTCAGGACTTAAGGCCGGGTAAAAATTCCGGCTCTCGATACGGAAACGCGGCCGACGAGTCCCTGGAGTCACTTAGTCTGGCTTTTTAATGTTCTGCATTAGCGGTTTGGTTCTGTGATTCATTATTAGATTCAACAAGGTGTAGAAAGGGGTTAAAAAATCTGGTACCGTCAACGGCACGGAATTAGGTTTTGTTAACCATTCGATGGCAGCCTCTGCTCAGGCAATCACTGCTCCGGTCCTGGACGGGTCGTGAAATGGTCCGGCAGCAGAAAAGGGGAATGAAATGCGTGTTCTGCTGATAGAAGATGACAGTGCGACCGCACAAAGCATCGAGCTGATGTTGAAATCGGAAAGTTTCAATGTCTATACGACCGATCTTGGTGAAGAAGGTGTCGATCTAGGCAAGCTCTACGACTACGACATCATCCTTCTCGACCTCAATCTCCCCGATATGTCGGGATATGAGGTCTTGAGAACACTTCGCCTTTCGAAAGTGAAGACGCCTATCCTTATCCTCTCCGGCATGGCCGGCATCGAGGACAAGGTACGCGGCCTCGGCTTCGGCGCAGACGACTACATGACCAAGCCGTTCCACAAGGACGAACTGGTCGCCCGCATCCACGCTATCGTGCGGCGCTCCAAGGGCCATGCCCAGTCGGTGATCACCACTGGCGACCTGGTGGTCAATCTCGATGCCAAGACCGTTGAGGTCGGTGGCCAGCGCGTGCATCTGACCGGCAAGGAATATCAGATGCTGGAGTTGCTCTCGCTGCGCAAGGGCACCACGCTTACCAAGGAAATGTTCCTCAACCACCTTTACGGCGGCATGGACGAACCGGAGCTGAAGATCATCGACGTCTTCATCTGCAAGCTGCGCAAGAAGCTCGACGCTGCTTCCGGCGGCCAGAATTACATCGAGACGGTTTGGGGTCGCGGCTATGTGCTGCGCGAGCCGGAAGATATCCGCGTCAGCGCCTGAGCCGACAACGCCGATCCGATCGATTTTTCCGACAAAAATCCGGCTTCGGCCGGATTTTGCGTTCATGTCGCAGATATTAGAGCGCCGATTTCCCGGATCATGCGCGAGGGGTTCGGCGAATCAGGCTGCAACGGTCAAGGTGCGGAAGCGCTCGAGAAGTTGCGGCCGATTGAACGGCTTCAGCAGATAGCCTTGAGCGCCGGCGCGCTTTGCCCGCATGATCGAAGCGACGTCGACCTCAACCAGCGAAATCAGGATCTGGGGCTGAACCGGGCTTTCCATGGCGCGCACGCGGCGGATGACGTCCACCGCCTGCATGTCCGGCAAGGCGCCGTCGATGACGATGATGTCCGGCATGTCGGCAGTGCACATCTCGACCGCATCAAATCCGCTGGCGGCTTCGATGACCAGCATGTCGGACCCACCCAGGATGCGCTTTGCAACCTTCCTGATGACGCTCGAATCGTCGATGAACATGCAGCGTTTCATTTCCGGGCCCTCTTTGCCATGCGGCAATCCGGCAGCGTCGCGGTACTGAAGGGCACCGTAGGTCAATCCGGTAAAGAAGCCGAAAAGCCATTAGGTAAAATTTTTGCAAGAAAGGCTTATACAGAAACTACTTGATCGATTCTTCGTTCGATCTAAGTTTGAAGACTCAGTTCATTAAACTGTAGTTGTTCAGTAAGTATTGTCTATAAAAATACTTATCTGTTCTTTTCAGCCAGCTTGGCTGCCTCAGGCAACCGAAAGCACGATTTCTTCCGCGGTCGCGTGGATCGATATCGTCATATTGGCCTCGCGCGCCAGAAGCAGTGTGTAATAGGGCTGCACCGAATGCGCGTCGATCGGCTCCTCAGGCTTGTTGCCGGAATGAAGTTCCAGGAATTTGGGCGGCACGCGCAGCATCGGACCGCTCGCGGCGAGCGCAAAGCGTGGTTCGGTGTCGAGGTCTTCAAGCGTGACCGTAAGCTTGCCACCACGCGGGATGGCGGCGTTGGCGACGAGAATGAGGTTGAGCAGCAGCTTGACCTTGTTCTTGGGCAGCAGCGCACGGGTCCCGTTCCAGACCAGTTCCGGCTTCTCGTTCTTGAGGAAGGCGATCGCAACGGCCTCGGCGTCCCCCGTGTCGATCATCATGCCGGCAGAACCGGCTGCGCCGAAGGCGATGCGGGCGAATTGCAGGCGAGCCGAAGCGTTTCTGGCGCTCTGGCGAATCAATTTCATGGCGTCTTCGTCGGCGCCGCCTTCATCGAGCAGCTCGAGCCCGTTGTTTATGGCGCCGACTGGCGAAATGATGTCGTGGCAGACCCGGCTGCACAAAAGTGCTGCGAGATCGGGTGCGGAAAGGGTGAAAAGCTCGGCCATCGGCGAAAGTCCCTGCAAAATTTCACTCAAAAATGGCCGGGCGATCGATGATCACGCCTGCCCACACGAATCACGCTCTCTCCCAAGGCCTACTGAATACACAGCGCCTGAGCGTGCAGCAACAAATCCGGAATTGTCGTTATCGAAAATGGTGTGTTCACGCAGGGTGCGGATACTGCGCGGGCGACGCGAAACCGGCTCGAACCAGCCTTCTAACCGCCATCTTCATGTGAAAGCTTAATGGTTGAAAAAGGATTACGGCATAGTTTGCCTATAACAGCCATCCTTAACGGCCGCCAAAGAGCCGCACGGATGCGAGGCGTCGGCGAAGGTGCTCCCTGACGGAGATTGGAAGCATGTATTCCCGATACTACGACCGGAGCCTTTTCCGTGTCATCTCAATGGCGATCGCTCTCGTGGGCCTTGTCGTCTTTTCAACCTCGGCTTCGCGGGCCCAGGAATATACCGCTCAGGAGATCGTCGATTCCGGTCATAAATTCTTCGGCGCGACGTCGGGCGGGCTCGCTACCGTCGTCGAGAAGATTTTCGCCTCCTACGGCCTGCCCAATGGCTATTTGCTTGGCGAAGAGGGCTCGGGCGCGCTGATCGGTGGCCTGACCTATGGCGAAGGCACGCTCTACACCAAGAATGCCGGTGATCACAAAGTGTTCTGGCAGGGCCCGTCGCTTGGCTGGGATTTTGGCGGCGAAGGCTCGCGGGTGATGATGCTGGTCTATAATCTCGATGATGTGAACAGCCTCTACAATCGTTTCGGCGGCGTTGCCGGCTCGGCCTATATCGTGGCTGGCGTCGGCTTCAACGTGATGAAAAACAACAATGTGCTGCTGGTGCCGATCCGTACCGGCGTCGGCGCCCGGCTTGGTGTCAATCTCGGCTATCTCAAGCTTACCCAGCGCGCCACCTGGAATCCGTTCTGAGCAAGCGGTTGCCTCGCGATCTCGATTGGTTCCAGGGTTGACGATCTGGACATTGCTGCGGCAGACCCTTGCCGCAGCACTGGAATTCCGTCATGCGAACGTGGCACAGTCCATAACGGTTGTTTGCCGTCCATAACGGATAGTCACCTTGGTTCAGTCGGTCCTGTTCTTTGTCCTCGGCTTTCTCTGCGCCGGCTTTCTGGCGCTGATGATTGCCCCGGCCATCTGGCGGCGGGCCGTGATGCTGACGCGCAAGCGCGTCGAGGGCTCGATGCCGCTGACACTGGCCGAGATCCAAGCGGAGAAGGATCGCATCCGCGCCGAGTTCGCCATGTCGACGCGCCGGCTTGAGATGAGCGTCAAATCGCTGCGCGAGAAATCGGCCGAACAGCTTGTCGAGATCGGCCGCGGCCGCGAGGCACTGAAGGAACTGGCGGTCGAGCGGAAGGACAAGGAACAGGCCCTTTCCGAACTCGAGGCCAAGGGCAAAGAATTTCGGCAGCGCGAAGACCAGTTGCAGCTTTTGTCGGATCGGCTCGCTCAAGCCGAGCATGCCCTGGAAAGGCGTGTGCTCGAGCTGAAAAAGCTGGAGCACATGTATGACGACGCCAGCTTTTCTTCCAGCAGCCGTCAGATCGAACTTGTGGCGCGCGAATCCGAGCTGCAAAAGCTGGCCGACGACATTTCGGTGCTGCGCGGCCAACGCAAGGAGGCGGACAGGCGCCAACAGGAGATCGCGGCCGAGAGCAAGGCCGTGCGAGACGCGCTGAAGGCCGAAAAGAAAAGGACCGGCGAACTGGTCAAAAAGGTCGAGCGCCTGCTCGCCACGCTTGCCGATCGCGAGGACAAGCTTGATCGCCGCGAAAAGGAAATCGCGCGGCTTCGCGAAAAGTCGAAAGGCGAAAGCGTGGAAAACGCGTCGGCGGTGCGTCTCGTCGGAGTGCAAGGCAGTCAGGTCAATGCGGCCGTCAAGGGCGACCATGACATCGAAAAAGCCATCGCCAAGCTCGACAGCGACCGGGAGCGGTTGGAGGCGAGGCTGACGGAACTGGCCCGCGAGAACAAGAAACTGAAAACGGATATTGCCGCCTTCGAGGCGTCCAAATCGGAAGGCGGCAGCGATGCGCGCCGCGCCAGCGCTGCGTTGCGCGAGCAGATGAGCGACCTGGCGGCGCAGGTCGTCGCCCTGACGGCGAGGCTCGACGGGCCGGATTCGCCGATCGCAAAGGTTCTTGCGGCACCCAAGCAATCGGGAAGCGGTGAACGCAGCCTTGCCGATCGCGTGCGGGCGCTGCAGAAGGCCGAGTCGGCGCATTGAACCCAGGCAGTGATGCTGACCTCTGCGGCTCAGGTCCTGCCTGCCGAAAAATGATGCAAGGCGATGGCTGACGCGGCGGCGACATTCAGGCTGTCGAAGCCTTCTGCCATATCGATCCGCACCGTCCGCAGGCGGGCGAGCAGGCTCTCAGGCAGGCCTTCGCCTTCGGTGCCGAGATAGAGCGCCAGCCGTTCAGTCGTTTTCGCATTACGGATCTCGGTTCGCCCGCGTGGCGACAAAGCGAACTGGCCGAAGCCCAGCCGGTCGAGCGCTGCGGTGAAGCCGCCGGTCTCAGTGAAGGAGGCGAAGGGAACTTTCAGCGCGGCGCCGACCGAGACGCGGATCGCCTTGCGGTACAGCGGATCGCAGCAGGTCGTGTCCAGAAACACCGCATCGGCGCCGAAAGCAGCGGCATTGCGAAAGATCGAGCCCATATTGTCATGGTTGGCGATGCCGACCAGCACGACGATCAACGCACGGGCGGGCAGGGTGTCCAGCAAGGCCTCGGCAGGCTGCGCCGCACCCTTGCGGCCGATCGCCAATATGCCGCGATGCATGTGAAAGCCGGCAATCCTGTCCATGACCTCGCTGGTCACCACGTAGATCGGAAGGTCCGCGGGCGCCCGGCGCAGAGTTGCATCGAGGCCGGCCAGCCGGTTTTCGAGTATGAGCACCGATTCGGCCGTGAAGCGTTCGGCGGCGAACAGCATTTCGAGCACCACCTTGCCTTCGGCAATGAAGCGGCCTTGCCGGCCGGCAAGATCGCGCTCGCGGATATCGAGATAGGCGGAGACGCGCGGGTCTTGCGGGTCGTCGATATGAATGGGACGCATGCTTGCCTCGGCAGACGAAAAAGGTCAGCGAGGGAAGGAGAACTTGGGCCGGCCGGTCAAGTCCCGGAGCGACGCAGGCGATACGCCATCTGCGATAACTCACCCTCGCCGAAAATCCCGTCCAGCGTGTTGAGAAGTTCGCGCACGGCATCGGATTTACAGGAATAGTAGATCATCTGCCGGTCGCGCCGGGTCTCGACGAGATCGAGCGCCCGCAGTTTGGCCAGATGCTGTGACAGGGCGGATTGGCTGAGCAGAACCTTCTCGGCGATAGCGCCGACCGACATTTCACCATCGGCCAGATAGTTCATGATCAACAGTCGTTTCTCGTTGCCCATCAGCGTCAGAAACGCAGCCGCTGATTCGGCGTTGGCGATTAGCTTTTTCGAGACCATTGATCCCCCATACCTTCCTGCTCATCCGGCGCTATGGGGGCAATAGCGTCTGATTCCATAGACTCACTCGCGAATGTGCGCTGACGATTCAACGCTACCGCGAAAGGGTAGAACATTTCACTCAAACCTCAAGACTTGCTTTCGACCCGACGCGATTAACTGTCGGACTGTGTTTCGTCTGCCACTCGGCCGGTCTTTGCCATGTCGACCAGAACATGCCTGAGCTCACGCGCCGTCCTCAGTGGCTCGGGGAAAAAGACCCGGCAGACATCGTCGCCCAACGCCAGGTCCATGCCGTCGGCGTCGAAGCCGGTGATGATCCAGCCGTCGCCTGCGGCCTTGGCGTAGACGGCAATTGCATCGCCATGGTCGGCATTCATGTGGTCGAGGGCGGATTGTTCGCCAGCGGCAAGCTCTTCGACGATCGGCGCGGTCATGACCAGATCGGTGCGCTCGAGCAAGTAGGCCTTGCCAAAGCCGCCGTTGAGACTGGCGCGCTCCGGCTCGAGGCGGAAGACCGAGAAGTCGCCAAGTCCGGCATAGAGCTTCGCCTTGGGGTTACGGTTGAGATAACGCCGTTCGGCGCGGGCGTGCTCGTCGGATCCGCGCTCAAGCCGTGCTGCCCGACAGACGAGCGTCAACCGCGGGTGCGCCAGCGGGTCGCCCTTGCCGGGCTCGCCGACAAGCAGGGAACAGCGCGGGTCTGCAAGGATCGCGCCGGTGTGGGCGGACAGCATCGATACGAGGATCAGCGGCGTGCCGTCGATATCGGTGGCGACACCAACCCTGCTGGCCAGCGGCGAACCGGTCCCAGGCTCGATCACCGCCAGCGCGCCGAAACGGGCCCTGCGGATCAGCGTCTTCGCCAGCCTGATCGCTTCGGCGTCGGTCTCGCGAATCACGTCCTTCTTTCGGTCGCCCAAAATGCTCACCGTCTTAAGCTGATGTTTGCTTTCCAGTTATCAACCTATCACACCGGATTTGACAAGGGCCTCAGTCTCGCTTGCCGAAAGGCCGAAGCGTGCCAGCACGGTCGCCGCCTGACGATCGTGAACGGCCGGCACGGCGGCAAGCGTCGGCCGGGAGCGCGAAAAGCGCGGCGCTGGGGCGGGGCGCTCAAGCGCACCCGACGTCACAAAGGCGTTGCGAGCGCGATTGTGCGGATGATCCCTAGCTTCCCTTAGCGACAGAACCGGCGCAAAGCAAGCATCGGTCGCAGCAAAGAGCCGGTCCCAGTCGTCCCGTGTCTTCTGCCGGACCCGATCGACAATCGCGGCACGCATCTCTGGCCACAAGGTCCTGTCGTATTGGCCGCGTACAAAACGCTCGTCGAGCGGTAGCAGTCTTGCGAATTCGGCGAAGAACCGGGGTTCAAGGCAGCCGACGGCGACATGCCGTGCGTCCGCCGTCTCATAGGTGTCGTAAAAGGGCGCCCCGGAATCGAGCAGGTTCGCGCCGCGTCTGTCACTCCACAGGCCCGCCGCCATCAAGGCGTGCATAGGTGTCGTCAGCATCGAAGCGCCCTCGGTCATCGCGGCGTCGATCACCTGGCCCTTGCCGGAGCGCGAACGCTCAAACAGCGCGGCCAGCGCGCCGGCAATCAGCATCATGGCGCCGCCGCCATAGTCGGCGACGAGGTTGAGCGGTGGGACTGGCCGGCTTCCTTCCTGGCCGATAGCGTGCAGCACACCCGAATAGGCGAGATAGGTGATGTCGTGACCGGCACGACCAGATAGCGGTCCGTTCTGGCCGAACCCCGTCATGCGGCCGTAGATCAGCGCCGGGTTGCGCGCCACTGCGGCATCGGGCCCGAGACCAAGCCGCTCCATGACATCAGGACGAAACCCTTCGATCAGCATGTCGGCCTTTTCGGCGAGGCGCAGCACCAGTTCGACACCCTCCTGGCGCTTCAGGTCAATCCGCAGCATAGAGCGGCCGTGACGGTCGATGTCATATTCGTCCGGTAGCGACAGAAACGGCTGGGTTGATCCAGCCCGCTCGATGCGCAGCACCTCGGCTCCCATCTCCGACAGCATCAGGCCGGCCAGCGGCACCGGTCCAATCCCGGCCATCTCGATCACCGTCAGACCGGCGAGCGGGCCGGTCTTCGCCAGCGGGGAGACCTCGGCACTCATGGTCGGGCACTCATGGTCGGCTACTTCGGCGCCATGCGGATGGCGCCATCGAGGCGGATGGTCTCGCCGTTGAGCATCTGGTTTTCGATGATGTGCAGCACAAGGGCTGCATATTCGGAAGGCTCGCCGAGACGGGACGGGAAGGGCACCGCGGCGCCCAGCGAATCCTGCACCTCTTGCGGCATGCCGGCCATCATCGGCGTCTTGAAGATGCCGGGCGCAATAGTGCAGACGCGAATGCCCGACCGGGCGAGGTCGCGCGCCACCGGCAGCGTCATGGCGACGACGCCGCCCTTGGAGGCCGAATAGGCCGCCTGGCCGATTTGACCGTCATAGGCGGCGACCGATGCCGTGTTGACGATGACGCCGCGCTCGCCGCCCTCCAGCGGCGCAAGCTTCGCGGCCCGGTCGGCGACGAGGCGGATCATGTTGAAGGTGCCGATCAGATTGACCTCGATCACCTTGCGGTACTGGTCGAGCGGATGCGGGCCGTCCTTGCCGATTGTCTTCACGCCGATGGCGGTGCCGGCGCAATTAACCAGGATACGGGGCTCGCCGAGCGTTTTTGCCACTTCCGCCACGCAAGCAGCAGCGCCGTCGGCGCTGCTCACGTCGCATTGGACGGCGATGCCGCCGATATCAGCCGCAACCTTCGCCGCACGGTCGATGCCGAGGTCGAGGATGGCAACGCCGGCGCCCTTCGCGGCCAGCGCCCGCGCCGTCGCCTCGCCGAGGCCGGAGCCACCGCCGGTGACGATCGCAATCTGACCGTTAGGGTTCATGCCGGCGTCCTCCATCCTGCCGGCCATATGCTACGAAGCCCGACAGAACGGCGCAACAGCATCCGGATGGTCACGCCATCGCGGCGACGTGCGCGGCAACCCTTGCCTGATCGGCGTGGCAAACCTCCCCCACCAGCCTTGACACCGCGCCCGGCACGATCTCGTGCGACAAAAGCCGGTCGAGATCGACCGGGCGCGGCATGGAGATTTGCCCACGCGGGATTCTCTTGAAGCCGAGCGGGCCGTAATAGGGCTCGTCGCCAACAAGCATCACGGCAGGCATGCCGGCCTTGGCGGCGGCTTCCAGCGCGATTGCCACCAGCCGGCGGCCGATACCGAGATTCTTGAAGGCCGGCCGCACGGCAAGCGGTCCGAGCATCAGCGCGCGGCCGGCGCCTGCCGCGATACGCGTCATGCGCACCGAGGCGACAACGATATCGCCATCGACGGCCACGAAGGACAGGGCGCGTTCATGCGGGCCGCCCTCGCGGATCTTGTAGGCGCCCAGCACGAAACGGCCCGGCCCGAAGGCTTCGTCGTTGATGGCTTCGATTTCGAGGTCATGCGCCGGAGTTTCCGGCAGGTATTTCACGTCGGCAAGGCTCATGGTCTTTGCGTTCCGGTATACGGGGAAAGGTTTGCTGCAAACGGCAGCGTTCGCCAGTCAGCGCTTTATCAAGCGCGGGCGCCCTTTCGTCGTCGGTCGAACCGGATCAAAGCAAAGTCGAACATGCGGATTGTCCGCTAGCATCAATTTCCAGCCGCTGCAATCGGCCGTTTTCGCCTGCCGTTTCGCCCAAGTGACGGTCTGTTCAGCGCATGACGACTTCGGCAGCGCCGCCTTGCGCCTAAATGGTGAAGAGGACGCAAGGAGATTTAGTATGGGACTGCTGGTCCAAGGCAGGTGGCATGATCGCGGGTACGACACCGCAGACAGTGGGGGCAAGTTCGTGCGGGCACAGTCGCAATGGCGCGATTGGGTCACTCGCGATGGCGCACCAGCCGAGGGCCGCAAGCGCGGCTTCATGGCCGAGCCCGGTCGATACCATCTCTATGTCTCGCTTGCCTGTCCCTGGGCGCACCGGACGCTGATCTTCCGCGCGCTGAAGAGGCTCAAGGACGTGATTTCCGTCTCGGTCGTCCACCACTTCATGGGCGCCGATGGCTGGGCGTTCCTGGCCGAGGACGGCGCCACCGGCGACACGCTCTACGGGCTCGATTTCCTGCATCAGATCTACACCAAGGCCGATCCCGCCTATTCCGGCCGCGTGACGGTGCCGGTTCTGTGGGACAGGCAAGAACAAACAATCGTCTCCAATGAGTCCTCCGAGATCATCCGGATGCTCAATTCAGCCTTCGACGAATGGGGCGATGCCAGCCTCGACTTCTATCCGAAAGCACTGCGCGGCGAGATCGACGCCGTCAATGCGCTGGTCTATCCCTCAGTCAATAACGGCGTCTACCGGGCCGGCTTCGCCACCACGCAAGCGGCCTATGAGGAAGCGTTTGGCGAACTGTTCTCGGCGCTCGACCAACTCGAGGACCGTCTGTCTCGCCAGCGTTATCTCGTCGGTCACCGCATTACAGAGGCCGATTGGCGGCTGTTCACCACGCTGGTCCGCTTCGATCCAGTCTATGTCGGCCATTTCAAGTGCAACCTGCGCCGCATCGCCGACTATCCGAACCTGTCGAACTATCTGCGCGACCTCTATCAGGTCCCTGAAGTCGCGGGAACGGTGAGCCTGCACCACATCAAGGCGCACTATTATGGCAGCCACGAAACGATCAACCCGACCCGCATCGTGCCGGTCGGACCGGGGCTGGACTACGCGGCGCCACATGATCGGGTGCGGTTCAGGAAAGCGGCGTGATCTACCAGTAGGGCGACGCCGCCGCGCCGCCAAAAATCTCGGCAATCCGCCGCAACGTGGCCGGCGTCGTTCCTTCCGGCAGGCGGTCAAGCGGAAAGAAACCGGCCGCGGCGATCTCGCGGTCCGGCAGCTTCGGCGCCGTCTGATTGAACTGCTCGACCAAATAGAGTCCGACATGGTCGCGGCGGCTGGCCCGCCGGTTGAAGTGCATCGATTTCAGCACCGGCGACGCGGTCAATGCAATATTGGCCTCCTCGGAGAGCTCGCGCGCCAGCGCCTCGATCATCGTCTCGCCCAGCTCGACGCCACCGCCGGGAAGCTGCCAGCCCGGTACATAGGTGTGGCGAATGAGGAAGACGGAATTGAACGTGCGGTCGTGGACCAGGCCGCGCACCCCGAGCGTCATCGGCCGCCGCAGCACGAAATACAGATGAAACAGCCTTGCCCTGAGACCCGGCCAGCCGGTCTGGCGGAAGGCCTGCTTCGGTTCGGGCCGCGTCATCACGCACGAAACCGTGGGTGGAAAGCAGCGCGCGCGTCGCTTATGAAGAGAGGATGTTCAGGCTCGCGCATATTTCCGATATCCATCTGGGACCGCTCCCCGGTGTAACCTATCGCGATCTCGCCTCCAAGCGCGTGGTCGGTTACGTCAACTGGCAGCGCAACCGCCGCCGTCACATGCGCGATGCCGTCATCGACACCATCGTCGCCGATATCAAGGCGAGCGCACCGGATCACCTTGCGGTCACCGGCGATCTGGTCAATCTGGCGCTCGACGGTGAGATCGAGATGGGCAAGCACTGGCTGGAGACGCTGGGTTCTCCCGATGATGTGTCGGTCGTTCCGGGAAACCACGACGCCTATGTGCCTGGCGCCTTCGACAAGGCCTGCCGGTCGTGGACGGCGTGGATGACCGGCGACGGCGTCAATACGCCGGTAGACCGCGACGCCTTTCCCTATCTGCGCGTGCGTGGCAACGTCGCGCTGATCGGTGTGACGACGGCGCGGGCCACGGCTCCGTTCATGGCCAACGGCTTCTTTCTGGAGGATCAGGCGGAAAGGCTGCGCGTAGTGCTCGATGCCACCGCCAAGCGCGGGCTGTTCCGGGTGATCATGATCCACCATCCGCCGGTGCGCGGCGCCGTTTCGCAGCCCAAGCGGCTGTTTGGCATTGCCCGCTTCCACAAGCTCGTTCAGCGGCACGGGGCCGAGCTTGTGCTGCACGGCCACTCGCACGAGCCGACGCTGTTCTTCATCGGCGGGCGCGGCGCCAAAATTCCGGTGGTCGGCGTCGCCGCCGCAGGGCAGGCGCCAGGCGGCAGGCACCCAGCGGCGCAATATAATCTGTTGGAGATCGATGGCGAAAAGGACAACTGGCGGATCAGGCTGACGCGACGCGGCCTGACCGGCCCGGCCATCCCGCCTTCCGATCTGGAGGTTCTGGAACTTGGCGCGAACGCTATGGCCTGAAGCTCAGTCCCATCGCAACGAGGCGGTCCCAGAACAACACGATCGATACAGCCAGTCCGACCAGGGCGCCGGCGGCGATCAGGCCGAGACCGGAGAGGAAGGCCGACCAACCCTTGCCGCGCCGGACGGATTGCAGCGGCGGCTCGGCTTCAGGGACCAAGGCACGTTTCAGCCCGGCGACAGCCTGCTCGACCCCGCCTTCCATCATTCTCTGGCGTTCGACGACACGCTCCGCGACGTAGCGCGTCACCTGATCGGCAATCGGTTTCATCTCGGTCGATTCGGCGAGCACCACGCGGCCGATGCGCGTATCCCTGAGGAAGCGATAGGTGCGGCGGTCGCGTCCCATGGCGACATGGCTGACGGCGTCGATCCACAGGCGCGGCTGCAGCCCGGACGAGACGGCGAAGTCGAAATTGTCCATGTCGGCGGGCACGTCAGCAAAGATGGGCGCGAGTTCGGCGGCAAGCAAATCGAGCCGCATGCGATGCGCCTCGCGCATGTCGACCACGACGTCGTCGCGGTCGGCGAAGGCGTTCTTCACGTCGCGGATGGCATCGGACAGTTTTCGCGACTGATCGATCTGTGTGATGTTCTCGCCTGCGTCCTTCATCGGCGTTGCCTCGCGGGTTTGGTTAACATCGAATTAACACAGCCGTTGGCAAAATGCACTTGTGTGATCGATAGGCGTTTAAAGCGCGTCGCGTCTGAATGGGTTCATGCGACGCGCATTAAAGTCCTATTTTTATGCATGTCGTTATCCCAAAACCGCTACGCACTTTTGGGCGACATGCATTGAGCGGCTTGCCGGACAAACCAGGCTGGAAGCCGCGCTTTGGCAGGGGCGGATCAGTTCGCCGCGGCGGCGGATTTCGGACGAAACGGCCTGCTGCGGCGTTTCATATTGCGGCGGACGATCTCGGCGATCAGGCCGGGCGCTTCCTCGATCAGCATATGGCCAGCCTCCAACACGTGGTGCAGGTGGAAATGCGTCGGCAGACCGTCTGCCTGGGTGAAGGGCAGCACCGCGTCATCTATCCCCCAAACCACCGTCACCGGCATATCAAGCGTTTCGAGCCGTTCGCGCGGGATGACGCCCTGCCGATCGCCCCTGGTCATGGCTGCAGC
>NZ_RZTA01000130.1:0-15967 GCF_004023115.1 Mesorhizobium sp. M6A.T.Cr.TU.017.01.1.1 | reverse complement strand
GATCTACACCGATGCCAATGGCATGACCCTTTACACCTACGACAAGGACGAGACGGGCAAGTCGAACTGCTACGACAAATGCGCCACCAATTGGCCGCCGCTGAAGGCTGAGGCCGACGCCAAGGCCGAGGGCGAATGGACGGTCGTCGACCACACCGACGGCACCAAGATGTGGGCCTATGAGGGCAAGCCGCTCTACACGTTCATCAAGGACAAGAAGGCCGGCGATGTGACCGGCGACGGCGTCGCCGGCGTCTGGCATATAGCCAAGGCCGACTAAGCTCGGACCGAGATCCCCGCATTGACCGGCGGGGAATCGCTGGCTGCCGTGTATCACTGCAGGCCTTCCGGCTGCCAGCTTCTTGCACTGTCCTGCTAGGCATTCCAGCCCACTCGCGGCGCCAGTATCGCCCGCCCGACCGAGCATCATGCCGGATGCCTCTCCGGCTGGGGCTGGCGCATGATCGATGTTTCTCTTATATCCGCGGAAGAATTTGTCCCGTTCTCCCGGATTCATTGCCGGCTTGTCCAACGATAGGCAGCCCGCTCTCTTATCCGAGATTGCGGATATCACATGACTCGCTCTTGGGTTGTGCACTCAATGCAGGACTGCATTTTGGGCGCTTCCCCTTGACCGGATGCAAAAGCCCGGCCATGTGAGCGACAATTGTACGAGATTTCGTCGCGCGCAGCGGAATTCTTCTGCCGCACCACAGCTGATATGAGACCTCATGGACGTCGTCGTCGTCGAATCGCCGGCCAAAGCGAAGACAATCAACAAGTACCTCGGAAAGAACTACAAGGTCCTGGCCTCGTTTGGCCACGTCCGCGATCTGCCGGCCAAGGATGGCTCGGTGCGTCCGGACGAGGATTTTGCCATGTCCTGGGCTGTCGACACCGCCTCGAGCAAACGTCTTGCTGACATCGCCAGGGCGGTCAAGGACGCCGACGGCCTGATCCTCGCCACCGATCCGGATCGCGAGGGCGAAGCCATTTCCTGGCATGTCCTGGAAG
The DNA here is from genome assembly GCF_004023115.1 of Mesorhizobium sp. M6A.T.Cr.TU.017.01.1.1. NCBI lineage: Bacteria > Pseudomonadati > Pseudomonadota > Alphaproteobacteria > Hyphomicrobiales > Phyllobacteriaceae > Mesorhizobium > Mesorhizobium sp. M6A.T.Cr.TU.017.01.1.1. Next base: position 14,953 of record NZ_RZTA01000130.1, on the reverse strand, counting down.
TGCTGAAGCAGAAGCGCGCGCTGAAGGACAAGCCGGTCAGCCGCGTCGTCTTCAACGCCATCACCAAGTCATCGGTGCTGGAAGCGATGGCCAATCCGCGCCAGATCGATGCGCCGCTGGTCGACGCCTATCTCGCTCGCCGCGCGCTCGACTATCTCGTCGGCTTCACGCTGTCGCCCGTCCTGTGGCGCAAGCTGCCGGGCGCCCGTTCCGCCGGCCGCGTGCAGTCGGTGGCACTGCGCCTCGTCTGCGACCGCGAATTGGAGATCGAGCGCTTCATCCGCGAGGAGTACTGGCAGGTATCAGCTCTCCTCGGCACGCCGCGCAAGGAAAACTTCGAGGCGCGGCTGACCGCCTTCGACCGCAAGAAGCTGCAAAAGCTCGACATTTCGAACAAGGCGCAGGCCGATGACATCAAGGCGATGCTGGAAGGTGCGACCTTCAAGGCGCTATCGGTCGAAGCCAAGCCGACCAAGCGCAATCCAGGCCCGCCCTTCACCACCTCGACGCTGCAGCAGGCTGCCTCCTCGCGTCTCGGTTTTTCGGCAAGCCGCACCATGCAGGTGGCGCAGCGGCTCTATGAAGGCATGGACATCGGCGGCGAGACCACCGGCCTGATCACCTATATGCGAACCGACGGCGTGCAGATGGCGCCCGAGGCGATATCAGCTGCGCGCGATGCGATCGCCAAGGAGTTCGGCCCAAAATACCTGCCCGAGAAGCCGCGCCAATACACGACCAAGGCCAAGAACGCCCAGGAAGCCCACGAAGCGATCCGCCCGACCGATTTCATGCGCACCCCCGCTTCTGTCAGACAATATCTCGATGCCGACCAGGCACGGCTCTACGAGATAGTGTGGAAACGTGCCATCGCCAGCCAGATGCAGCCGGCCGAGATCGAGCGCACCACGGCCGAGATCGAGGCAGTCAACGGCGCTCGCACCGCGGAACTCCGCGCCATCGGTTCGGTCGTTCGCTTCGACGGCTTCATTGCCGCCTATACCGACCAGAAGGACGAGGATTCGGAAGACGAGGAAGACCGCCGTCTGCCCGAGATCCGTGCCGGCGAACAGCTCGACCGCGAGGCGATCAACGCCACCCAGCACACCACCGAGCCACCGCCGCGCTATTCGGAAGCCTCGCTGATCAAGAAGCTGGAAGAACTCGGCATCGGTCGTCCCTCGACCTACACTGCGATCCTGAAGACGCTCGAGGATCGCGACTACGTCAGCATGGACAAGCGCAAGCTGTTGCCGCAGGCCAAGGGTCGGCTGCTGTCGGCCTTCCTCGAAAGCTTCTTCGAGCGCTATGTCGAATACGACTTCACCGCCTCACTCGAGGAAAAGCTCGACGAGATTTCCGACGGCAAGCTCGCCTGGAAGGATGTGCTGCGCGATTTCTGGAAGGATTTTTCGGGCGCCGTCGCCGACATCAAGGAATTGCGCGTCACCGACGTGCTCGACGCGCTCAACGAGGAACTGGCGCCGCTCGTCTTCCCAACGCGGGAAGACGGCTCAAATCCGCGCATCTGCCCGAAATGCGGCACCGGCAACCTGTCGCTGAAGCTCGGCAAGTTCGGCGCCTTTGTCGGCTGTTCCAACTACCCCGAATGCTCCTTCACCCGCCAGCTCGGCGACGCCGCCAACCCCAATGGCGAAAACGGCAATGGCGAGGACGGCACCAAGGTGCTTGGCAAGGACCCCTACACGGCGGAGGAAATCACGCTGCGCAGCGGTCGTTTCGGCCCCTATATCCAGCGCGGCGACGGCAAGGAAGCCAAGCGCTCCAGCCTGCCCAAGGGCTGGACGGTCGATTCGATCGACCACGAAAAGGCCCTCGCCTTGCTGTCGCTGCCGCGTGACGTCGGCAAGCATCCGGAATCCGGCAAGATGATCTCGGCCGGGCTGGGGCGCTACGGTCCGTTCGTGCTGCATGACGGCACCTACGCCAATCTCGACAACATCGAGGACGTGTTCTCGATCGGCCTCAACCGCGCCGTGTCGGTGATCGCCGAGAAGAAGTTGAAGGGCCCCGGCGGCCGCAATGGCGGCACGCCCGCCGCCTTGAAGGAACTTGGCGAGCATCCGGCGGGCGGCGGCAAGATCGTCGTGCGTGACGGCAAATACGGGCCCTATGTTAATTTCGGCAAGGTCAATGCGACGCTACCGAAGGGCAAGGACCCGCAGTCGGTGACGGTCGAGGATGCGGTGGCGCTGATTGCCGAGAAGGAAGCCAAGGGTGGCAATGGCGGCAGAAAGCCCTTCCGCAAAGCGGCCGCACCTGCCAAAAAGCCTGCGGCAGCCAAAAAACCAGCGGCCAAGAAAGTGGCCAAGAAAAAGGGATAGGCATCGTGGCGCGCAGGGTATCCGGAAGAAGCCATGGCGATCTGCGCACCGCCGACACGAGGGCCAAGGTCAGGGATAACTACCGGCCGTCCCGTGACGAGATCCTGCGCTACATCGCCGAAAATCCGGATCGCTCCGGCAAACGCGACATCGCCAAGGCGTTTGCGCTGCGCGGCGAGGACCGTATCTGGCTGAAGGACATTTTGCGCGACCTGCAGGATGAGGGCCTGCTGACCAAGGAGCGCAAGCGGCTGGCCCGTGTCGGCGCCCTGCCCCATGTCGCCGTGCTCGACATCTTTGGCCGCGACGCCGACGGCGTGCTGCTGGCGCACCCGACCGAAGCCGTGGGCAATGGCGAGCCTCCTGTCATAGCGATCCGCGTGTCGCGTGGCGGCGGCGGCCCGACACCGGGCATCGGCGACCGCGTGCTAGCCAAGACCTTTCCAACCGATGACGCGACGGGCCCTGCCTATACCGGGCGGGTGATGAAGATCTTCGAGAAGCGCACCGATGCCGTTCTCGGCGTCTTCCGCGTGCTGCAGGACGGTACCTTTCGCATCGAGCCTGTCGAAAGACGCCAGCCGGAGCTGGTCGTCGACAAGGAATTCCAGAACGGCGCCAAGAACGGCGATCTGGTCGAGGTCGAGCCGGCGCGGGCCTCCCGCTACGGGCTGCCCAGAGCCAAGGTGCTGGCGGTGCTGGGTTCGCTGACCAGCGAAAAGGCGGTCTCGATGATCGCCATTCACGCGCACGACATTCCACATATTTTCCCGGCAGACGTAATCGCCGAGGCAGAGGCGGTCAAACCGGCAACGCTGGCCGACCGCGAGGACTGGCGCGACTTGCCACTGGTCACCATCGATCCGGCCGACGCCAAGGACCATGACGACGCGGTATTCGCCACGCCGGACACGGACGAAAAGAACCCTGGTGGCGTGGTCGTCACCGTGGCGATTGCAGATGTCGCCGCCTATATCCGCTATGGCACTGCGCTCGATCGCGAGGCGCTGAAGCGCGGCAATTCGGTCTATTTCCCCGATCGCGTCGTGCCGATGCTGCCGGAGCGCATCTCCAACGACCTTTGTTCGCTGCGCGAAGGCCAGGATCGTCCGGCGCTGGCAGTCCGCATGACCTTCGCGGCCGACGGCCGCAAGCTCAGGCATTCGTTCCACCGCATCATGATGAAATCGGCGGCGAAACTCGCCTATCCCCAAGCGCAGGCCGCGATCGACGGCGTGCGGGACGACAAGACCGGCCCGATCCTCGACACGGTGCTGAAGCCGCTCTGGGATGCCTACGCCGTCGTGAAGCGCGGCCGTGACACGCGCCAGCCGCTCGAGCTCGACCTGCCGGAGCGGAAAATTCTGCTCAAGGAGGACGGCACCGTCGATCGGGTCGTCGTGCCGGAGCGGCTCGACGCGCACAAGCTGATCGAAGAGTTCATGATCCAGGCCAATGTCGCGGCCGCCGAGACGCTGGAGGCGAAACGACAGGCGCTGGTCTACCGCATCCATGACGCGCCTTCGCTCGCCAAGCAGGAATCGCTGCGTGAGTTCCTGCAGACGCTAGGCCTGTCGTTGGCGCGCGGTGCGCAGATGCGGCCGAATCAGTTCAACGGCATCCTGGATCGCGTCCGCGGCGCCGACCATGAGGGGCTGGTCAACGAGGTGGTGCTGCGCACGCAGATGCAGGCCGAATATTCGCCCAGCAACATCGGCCATTTCGGCCTCAATCTGAAGCGCTACGCGCATTTCACCTCGCCGATCCGCAGATATGCCGACCTGATCGTGCACCGTGGGCTGATTGCCGCACTCGGCTTCGGTGCGGGCGGACTGACGCAGGACGAGGCGGAGCGGTTGGAAGAGGTTTCTGCGCTGATCTCGGCCACCGAGCGCCGTGCCATGGCCGCCGAGCGCGACACGGTCGACCGGCTGATCGCCGCCTATCTGGCCGAGCGTGTCGACGAGCGTTTCGATGCACGCATTTCGGGCGTCACCAAATCGGGACTATTTGTCCAATTGCCGCAGTATGGCGCAGATGGTTTCATCCCGGTGTCAAGTCTGGACGGCGATTACTATATCTACGACGAAACTGCCCGATCGCTTTTCGGAGAACGCACCGGCAAGGGCTATCAGCTTGCCGACCGCGTCGAGGTTCGCCTGATCGAGGTGGCGCCTATGGCCGGCGCGATGCGTTTCGAGATGCTGACCGACCCAAAGCCGCTGCCCGGCTCCAAACGGTCGTTTCACAAGACCAAAGGCCGCGCCCGCGCGTCGCAATCGCGTCCAGGCTCACGCGGCAGGAGACGGTAATGCCAAGCGATCTGAAAATGAACCAACAGGTTTTCGGCGGCGAACATCACTCGGGCCGGGTCGCCCGTCCGCTATGGACGGCGATGAAGCGCGGCGCGCTTGGCCGCTGCCCGCATTGCGGCGAGGGAAAGCTGTTCCGCGCTTTCGTCAAGACTGTCGACAAGTGCGATCATTGCGGCGAGGAGCTTCATCACCATCGCGCCGACGACCTGCCGGCCTATCTGGTGGTGGTCATCGTCGGCCACATCGTGCTCGGCGCCTTCATGGGCGTCGAAGCGACCTCCACCTTGTCCACCTGGCAGCACATCGCCATCTGGGTGCCGCTGACCATCCTCATGGCGGTCGTCTTGCTGCAGCCGGTCAAGGGCGCCGTCATCGGCCTGCAATGGGCGTTCTATATGCATGGCTTCGGCGGGGAAAAAGATCTGATCGAGTCGCATCCCGAGGCTTGAAACCGAGGCTGGCGCAATCGGCATGGCTGGACGCCACTTTCGCATCGGAGAAGATTCCGCTAGGTCGTGCGCATGGACGGTATGACCAGGGTGGAAGTCGACAAGGTCGAGCGGATCGCGCTCGACGCCAAGCCTATACGGCCGCGCGACGCCGCGACGTTGATCCTGCTCGACCGCAAGGGCGGCGAGTTTCTGGTGCTGATGGGCCGGCGCCACGCCCGTCACGCCTTCATGCCTGGGAAATTCGTCTTTCCCGGCGGCCGTACCGATCCGGCCGACAGCCGAATTCCCGTCGCCACCGCGCTGCACCCTGAGGAACAGGCGAGGCTGACCGCCGGCGTTGGCCGCATCAGCCCGGCCCGCGCCCGCGCCATCGCCCTGTCGGCGATCCGCGAGACCTATGAGGAGGCTGGCCTGTTGATCGGTCGGAAAGGCGCCTTCGCGACGAGCAGGCGCGATTGGCAGGGTTTTGCCGAGCACGGCGTAAGACCGTCGCTGGCAGAGCTGCGTTTCATCGCGCGTGCCATCACCCCGCCAAACAGGGTGCGGCGCTTCGATACGCGCTTCTTCAGCGCCTGGCGCGAAGATGTCGCCGTGGAGCTGCCGGACGGCGGTCCGACCAACGAGTTGGAGGAGCTGGTCTGGCTGCCGCTCGCCAAGGCCAGACAGGCCGATATTCCCGACATCACCAGGGCTATCCTGGAGGAGCTGGAAAAGCGGCTCGTCGATGATCCGCTGCTGCGCCCCGGTGGTTCCGTCCCGTTCTACCGGCTTGTCCGCAATCGCTTCGCCCGCGAAATTCTGTAAAGCATAGAGCATTCAAATCCATGACGGTCGATACCCAGCAAGAGGTCGAAGAACGCGTACATTGGCTGCCGATGATCGCGGCGATCTCGTCGATCAGCGTCGTCGGCATTGCCATCGGCCTCGGCATGCCGCTGCTCAGCGTCATCCTCGAAACGCGCGGCCATTCGGCGTCGATGATCGGCTTCAACACCGCTGTCGCCGGGTTCGCCTCGATCGCTGGCGCACCGCTCGCCACCCCGCTCGCCATGCGATTCGGCGTCGCCTGGACGATGCTGGCCATGATCGCCACGGGAGTGCTGGCCTTTGTCGGCTTCCATTTCGCGCCGGACTTCTGGATGTGGTTCCCGCTGCGCATCCTGCTGCACATTGCGCTGACGGTGCTGTTCATCCTGTCGGAATTCTGGATCAGCACATCGGCGCCGCCGCACCGGCGCGGCCTGGTCCTCGGCATCTACGCCACGGTATTGTCGCTCGGCTTTGCCGCCGGGCCGTGGCTTTTTGCCCATCTCGGCAGCACCGGCTTCCTGCCCTTCGGCGTCATCATGGCGCTGGTGACGCTGGCCGCCATTCCGGTTCTGGCCGCCCGCAACGAGAGCCCGACGATCGTCTCCAATGGCGAAACCAGCAACTTCCTGCGCTACATCTGGCTGGTGCCGACGGCGACCGCCGCGGTGCTGGTGTTCGGCGCGGTCGAGACCGGCGGCTTTGCGCTGTTCCCCATCTATGGCAGCCGCATCGGCTACTCCGAGGCCGACGCCGCACTTCTGCTCACCATGATCGGCCTCGGCAACGTGCTGTTGCAGATCCCGCTCGGCATGATCAGCGACCGTGTCAGCGACCGCCGTTATCTGCTTCTGGCTTGTGCAACCATTGGGCTTGCCGGCACCATCTTCATGCCCCACTTCGCGCAGAACTGGCACCTGATGGCTGCGCTTCTGTTCGTCTGGGGCGGCGTGGTCGCGGCGATGTACACGATCGGCCTGGCCCATCTCGGCTCGCAGCTTTCCGGCCACGAACTGGCCTCCGCCAACGCTGCCTTCGTGCTCTGCTACGGTGTTGGCATGGTGCTCGGCCCGCAGGCGATCGGCATCGGCATGGACGTTTTCGGTCCCTCGGGCTTCGGCTGGGCGCTCGGCATGTTCTTCGCCTTCTATATCGCGCTGGTCGGCGCCAGGCTGGTCCGAAAAATCCTTTAGAAAGACCGATCGATGCCTCGTGTCGCGCGAGGCTGCTGACATAACCGTGTCAGCAGCACCCGGATAGATTGTCAGCAACACGCCACCAGATTGAGGATGCCATCATGATCGACTCCGGGTTTGAAACGACATCGGTACGGATGGAATTGCTGCTGCTTGTGACCTTTCAATCGCCGGCCTCCGATGTCGACCGCATCATGGAAGCGGTGGTCGCGATCGCGCCGCTCACCATGGGCAAGTACGACAGCAATGCCTACCAGTCGGCGCACGGCATCGAGCGCTACCGGCCACTCGAAGGCGCGGCCGCCGGCGCCGAGACGGAATTGCGCAGACGGCCGGGCACGGTGGAAGTGTCGTTCGAGCTGCCCGACGACCAGGCGCTGGCCGCCCGCATTGTCGAAGCGATTTTCCAGGTCCACAGCTATCAGGAGCCGGTGATCCGCATTCAGCCGATCCTTGCCAGCCGTTCCAAGGGGTTGGACGACCGCTCCAACCCGAACCGCTGGTGGAACGCCACGGGAGACTGGAAGAAGGTGGCTCCGCCGGTTAGGGAAGACGCATAGAAACGGACCGCGGCCTTCCCTTCTCCCCTTGTGGGAGAAGGTGGCCGAGCGAAGCTCGGTCGGATGAGGGGTGCTCCAGCTTGGCGCTGCCGGCACTCCGTCCAGCACCCCTCAACCGTCTTGGCGCTGCGCGCCAATCCACCTTCTCCCACAAGGGGAGAAGGAAGAGGCGCTCTCGCGGGGTTGACTTTCCGGGCGCGTTCTTTATGTGTCGCGCCAAGTTTCCCGCGTCCGGGTGTTTCCCCGTGCTCCAGCGGCTAAAACTCCACGAACATAACGGACGAACAACATGGCCAAAGCCGCAAACATCAAGATCAAGCTTCTGTCGACCGCCGACACCGGTTTCTTCTACGTGACCAGCAAGAACAGCCGCACCAAGACGGACAAGCTGTCGTTCCGCAAATACGATCCGGTCGCCAAGAAGCATGTCGAGTTCAAGGAAACCAAGATTAAGTAATCTGGTTTCCTGCTCCAAAAACCAAAACGCCGCCCCTCTGGGCGGCGTTTTGGTTTTCAAGGCTTCGAAAAGTCCGATATTTCCGATGCTTAGCGCAGAGTCTCGATGTCTTTTCGGAAAGAGGGGGCCGGTCGGCGTTTGGCAGCGGTACGAGGAGGCCACTATGTGCCAGCGCCGGCCGGCCGACCCCACGGACCCAGGAGATGCGGCGGACCTGAGAATCATGGGGTATTCTTCGGATCGACCCGGCAACTACCCTCGCGCCGGTTCCGTCATTGGTCTGCACATTTGCGCAACAGCTTACGAAAATCAACAATTTCTTAACCAAGCGCTGCGAATCGCTTGCGTTAAGGTAAATTCGTAACCCTGTCGCACCGACTGGATAATCGGCGCTACGCCGCCTTGGCGACGACGCGATTACGGCCGGCGCTCTTGGCTTCGTAGAGCGCGAGGTCGGCGCGTTTCATCAGCCCGGCAACCGAGTCCACGCCCTTCAGCACCGACGACACGCCGACGCTGACGGTAACCTCGATCGTCTTGCCATCGAGACCGACGGCAAACGGCATCTGGGCGATTTCGGCGCGAATGCGCTCTGCGACCTTTTCGGCGACCGCGCCGTCCGTGTCCGGCATCACCACGACGAATTCCTCGCCACCGAAGCGGCAGGCGAGATCGATGCCGCGCACATTCTTGCGCAGCCGCCGCGCGAATTCGCGCAGCACCTCGTCGCCGCCGTCATGGCCGTGCGCGTCGTTGATGGTCTTGAAGCGGTCGAGATCGGTGATCATCACCGACAGCGGCCGCCGCCGCGCCACGGCACGGTCGAACAACGTCTGCAGATGGCTGTCGAGGTAACGGCGATTGTGCAATCCCGTCAGGGCGTCGGTCACCGCCATCTCAATGGTTTGGGTGACGCTGGCGCGGAGTTGGTCGTTGTAGCGCTTGCGGCGCACTTGCGTGCGCAGCCGAGCGGTCAGCTCCTGCTGGTCGATCGGCCGCATCAGATAGTCGTTGATGCCGAGTTCGAGGCCGCGGATGATGCGCTCTTCCTCACCCTCCTGCGCCAGAAGGATGATCGGCAGGAAACGGGTGCGATCGAGCGAACGCAGTTGCGAGCAGAGCCTGAGCGGATCGAAATCGGCAAAGGCCGTCGAGATCATCACGCATTCATAGGGGGTCTCGGCGGCCTGGAAGAAGCCGGCATGCGGATCGGTGGCAATGTCGAGGTCAGCGCTGCCGCGCAGCATTTTCTGGACGCGCTCGAAGGAGGACTTGCGCTCGTCGATCAGCAGAACTTTCGGCGTTGTGTCTGCGGAAGCGAAGTTGCGGCTCAACAGCTCCTCGATGCCGATATTGCGCGTGGTCGAGGCGCGCAGGCGCAGCTCGTCGGTCAACGTCTTCAGCCTGACCAGGCTTTTGACGCGCGTCATCAATTGCAGATCATTGACCGGCTTGGTCAGAAAATCGTCGGCGCCGGCCTCAAGGCCGCGCACCCGGTCCGAAACCTGGTCGAGCGCGGTGATCATGACGACGGGTATGTGCGACGTCGCCGGATCGCTCTTCAGCCGCCGGCAGACCTCGAACCCGTCCATATCGGGCATCATCACGTCGAGCAGAACGACATCGACCTTGCCGTTTTCGCAGGTCTCGATCGCGTCCAGCCCGTTGGTGGCGGTCAGCACCTCGAAATATTCGGCAAGCAGCCGGACCTCGAGCAGCCTCACATTGGCAGGGATGTCGTCGACGACGAGGATCCGTGCAGTCATCTCACAAAGCTCCGGCTCGGCTGGAAAGGCGCATCAGGCGTCGCCCAGGTAGGATTTGATCGTTTCGATGAAACGCGGCACCGAGATCGGTTTGGAAATATAGGCTTCGCAGCCACCCTGGCGGATGCGCTCCTCATCGCCCTTCATCGCGAATGCAGTGACGGCAATGACCGGTATGACATGGAGGTCGTCGTCCTCCTTCAGCCATTTGGTCACTTCCAGCCCCGACACTTCGGGCAGCTGGATATCCATCAAAATGAGGTCCGGCTTGTGCAGTCGCGCCAGATCCAGCGCTTCCAGGCCGTTGCGCGTGCGTACCGTCTCGTAACCGCTCGCTTCGATGAGGTCCCGAAAGAGCTTCATGTTGAGCTCATTGTCCTCGACGATCATGACCTTCTTAGGCATCAAATTCCCGTTCCGGCCTGCCTTCCACTCGAAGGATACCGCTATGCGCCCTCGCCGGCACGCATCAAACCCTGCTCGACTCTACGGCAATATAATTGACGAAACGGAAACCGGCTGCCGGAAAAGCTTCGGATTTCGCCTAGAATACCGCATTGCCGAGGTAGATGGCTTGCCGCAGGCGACGCTTGCGATTACTGCCAAAAAGAGACTCATTCCACCGCGCAAGAAGGTAGCGATGGCAAACGCAGCGTCAATGCGCGAGGAAGCGGAAACCATCGCCGTGAAGGCGTTGGGCTTTGTCGCCGCCGATCCGGAACTTCTGCCCCGCTTCCTGGCGATCACCGGTATCGAGGCGCATTCCATCCGCCAGGCTGCCAGCGAGCCGGGATTTTTGGCCGGCGTGCTGCAGTTCATCCTCGCCCACGAGCCGACGCTCATGCGGTTCGCGGAGGAAACCGGCACGCCGCCGGCTTCCGTCGGCAAGGCGTTGCGGGCGCTGCCGCTTGGCGACGACAATCATGAGCATTCCATATGAGCGACGATCCCGAAACAGCGCGCCAGATCGAGGAACTGGCCGCAGACGACTGCGTTTCCAAGCGCCCCGGCAGAACCGCTTAGCCGGGGCTCACGAAAGCGCCTACGGCGTCGTTTCTTCTGCTTCATCATTCGCAACCGGATCGGCCGGCTTCAGCATGGCGCCGTTGACCATCACCGAACCGTCGGCCTTGGTGATAATGATCCATTCCAACCGGCCGTCCGGCAGCGTCTTGCCAAACCCTTTGATCGCCAGCACTACCGGGAAATACTGCGCGGCTTCCGGCTCCGACTTCGCCGCCGCCTGCAGGCTTTCCACGATCTTGTCGTAGCCGGCTATATCGATCGTCACATTTGCCTCGGGCTTCATGCCGGGGAACGTCATCTCGCCTTCCAGTGCAATTTCCACGTCGCGGTTCTTCACCGTGCTGTGGCCGATGACCATCTTCGGCGCTTTGGCCATGAAATCGGCGGTCAGCGTTTCGCCGAAGCCGGCCGCCAGCGGAGGATTCTGATTGAGATCAAAGGCTTCGATCGCCTTTTTCGCCATGCTGTCGAGATCGATGTTGGCGCCGCCGAAATTCAGATCGATGTCGGTGGGCAACAGCGCTGTGCTCCAGCCGGGGACAAGATGCTGAGGGATCGTCAATCCCGCCGCCTTGATCGAATAGTTGATCGCTCCGTTCTGGGCGATGCCGTCGGACCCGAAGCTAGTGCCCAGCTCCGTCGCACCGAAATGTCCCACCGGGCTCTCGACAGTGAAATCCTTGAACCCGTAGTTTCCGTCGATCCGCTCCCACAGCGGCAGCGCGGCGAGCAAAAGGGATTTGAGCTGCGCCTGGTTGGCCTTCAGCTTGGCCTCGTCTTCATTGGCGACCGCAAATGCTAGCAGATCGAGAAACGGCTTTGTCCTCAAGCCTTTGCCGGTCGCATTCACCGACAATTCTGGCGATTTGATCGTAAGCGGGAATTTCAGCCCGCTTTTTGGGTCGTCAACGTCGATCGCTTCAACAAAGCCGGCCATCGTCTGTGTCATGGTGAAATCGACACCGCCATTCGCGGCCTTGGTTGCGTTCATGGAGGCCGTACCCGCGCCGGTCCTTATTTCCATGTGTTGCACGGCATCCCGTGAGATCATGGTCATACCGGTCATCAATGTCGTAGCATTGGCGAAAGTTGCCAGCTCGGGATCATAGACCCCGGCAAACTTGCCGCCTTCGACCGAGAACTGCGTGCTCTGTGGCCCCTGCGGTCCGTTGATCTCGAAGGAAGCTCTCGTCGTGAAATCCCCCGAGATATCCAATGTCGCGTCGCTGCGCGGTTTGGCCAGCAGGACATAGGGCGCAAAATCGAACTTCAGCAAATCCTGCTTCGGCAGCATTCCGGCAAGCGCCTTGAAGTCGAAGGCGATCTTGTATGCATCACCTTCCACCGAGACCTTCAGGACGCCTTTGTCGATCGCCTGGCTACCGACGTAGCGCGACAGATTTTCGGAAAGCTGCTTCGCACCCTCGCCATCGACGGCCTGGGCGAAAGCGGGCGCGCTAAGCGCGAGAACGAAGACGGCCGGCAGAACACGGGTCACGCAGAATCTCCGTTGCTATTCTTGTAGTAGAAAACTCCAACCGCAACCGTAAGCCGAAACGGGCGAGGCGCAATCCCTCCCAGGCGTTGGATTGAGGAGCTTCACGTCGCCTTCTTCGGTGTGACGACGCAAGCGGCCCGGGCATTGAGCAGGCCCCAGCCGAAGACGGCGTCCTTGCCCGGCGCACCGAGATCTTCCGCCGACTTGCCGAGTGCGTCGTGAATGTCGGCTGCGGTGGCGTTGCTGTTTGCCGATTTCATCAACGCCGCTGCGGCGGTAACAAACGGCGCCGCGAAGGAGGTGCCGGTCTTTGGCCGGGCGCCGCTGACCGAAGCGGCCGTCCACACTTCGACACCGGGAGCGGCCAGATCGATATGCTCGCCGCGCCCGGCACGCCTGTAGGGACGTTTCATGCGGTCCACCGCCGTCACCGCGATCACATCCGCGTAGGCCGCTGGAAAGGAAGGTCCGGCCTTTGGGCCGCCATTGCCGGCGGCGGCGACGATCACCATGCCGCGGTCGGCAAGCCTTCGGACAAACTGCTCTAGAAGCGCATTCGCAGGACCCGACAGGCTCATATTCGTCACCTGCACGCCGCGCACGGAAAGAAGATCGAGCGCGCGAAGAAGATCATAGACGTCCGAGCGGTCATCCTGGCGATCGCCCCGGTGAAACGCATCGACCGCGATCAGCCTAGCGTGCGGCAGGAGGCCCGGGGCACGGCTGTCGACGCCGCCGACGAGCAGGGCCGCGACGGCGGTGCCGTGCTGGCGGCCGGACTCGGGAAAGCCGTCGTCCGACAGGCGAAGAACTTCGACCCGGCCTTTCGCGAAGGCGGCATGCGCAGGATTGATCGCCGTGTCGATGAGGCCGATCGTGACATTGCCACCGCAGCCGGCGGGAAGGCCTATATCGGCCGGCCAGCCGATCAGGCCCGCGGCGGCGCAGTGGGGTCCGGCACATTCGGCTTCTTGTCCGGGCCGGTAGTAATGCACGAAATCTGCTGTCGACTGCGGACCGGCGTCGATGACAAGCTCGCGTGCAGCCTCCAGCGGCGTATTGGGTGGTATGCGCAGCCGGACCAGCTCCGTTCCCAGAAGCTGGATGTCGGCGCGGTCCAGGACGGTGAAGCCCGTTGCCTGAAGCCGACCGATCTCAGCCGAACTCAGCCCGGTCGCGACGATCTGGTCCGGCGCCCGGGACGGCAAAGGGACGGCCGGCCGTTGCGCGCGCCTGCCGCCGCCTCGTCTTGGCGGCCGCGGAAGAAACCGATCCGTCAGCAAGAGAAACAGATTAGGTCCGGTCGACCGCCGGGGAGCCGTTCCCGACCCACCAGACGACGGGCCGGATCGACCGCCGTCATCACCACCGCCACCATCGTCGCCGCCACCGTCATCACCACCACCATCATCATCGGCGAACGCCGATCTTGGTCCGAACTCTGCGGGCGCCATCTGGCCGCTCGGCGCTTGGGGATCGACCAGCAACGCGACAGCTACCCAGAACGGCAGCAGGGCCTTTGGTCTCAGCCATGAGGTGGCGTCCATAGTTTCCCTTCCGGCCGTTGCCGATTTTCAACATCGCGAGGCTAGCGGACCTATCCGGCAATAAGCTAGCGTTGCGAGGAACGGGCGCGGGGCCGCTTTATTCCAGAACTTGGAGCAACATGCCGGAAAAAACCGACCGCGTCCAAGATCAGCTAGTCGCTTTTCTCCCGAATCTGCGCCGCTTCGCGATTGCGCTCTGCCGGTCCCGCGATATGGCGGACGATCTGGTTCAGCGAGCCTGCGAACGGGCGCTCGCCAACGAGCAGCGTTTCGAACAAGGGACGCGCTTCGACGCGTGGATGTTCAAGATTCTCCGAAATCTGTGGATCGATGACATCCGCAAGCGCAAGGTCGCCGGCCCGCAGGACGATATCGACGAGCGCCATGACATCGCCGGCGTTTCCGGTGAGCGCGAGATGGAGGCGCGGCTGGCGCTGAGCGGCGTCGCGCAAGCCATCGGCGAGCTCCCCGGCGACCAGCGCGACGTGCTGCTTCTGGTCTGCGTCGAAGAGCTTTCCTACAAGGAAGCCGCCGAAATCCTTGCCGTGCCGATCGGGACGGTGATGAGCCGGCTGGCCCGGGCGAGGAAGAATCTGGCGGAGGCTACTGGAATATCCACGGCGCCCACCCGTTCTGCGGTCACAAAAGGGGCTACGAAATGACCGAAGAGACTTTTTCGGACGAGATCCTGATGCGGTTCGCCGATGGTGAGCTTGATCCGGAGACTGTCGCCAGGATCGAGCAGGCGATGGAGATCGACGACCGTCTGGTTACCAGGGTCGCTATGTTCATCGAAACCAGAGCGCAGGCGCAGGCCGCGCTGAAGCCGCTGCTCGATGAGCCGGTTCCCGAAAAGCTTGTCGCGGCCGTCGAGCAAATGGTCGAGGCCAAGCGTGCCAGCGAGAAGGCGGCATCGGTATTGCCATTCGGCGGCGGGCGTATGGCGGGACCTCCATCCAGATTCCAATGGCTGCTGCCGATTGC